>JAZDLJ010000154.1:0-12135 GCA_043802115.1 bacterium
CAGCAATTCTAATTTTGATTTTTTTTAAGATAGATGTGCCTACAACATTTTGCTGAGCGAGTATTTAGTAAGCTTTTTGTAAATTTTCTTAGCGCAGCTTCCCGTAAAATTGCCTCTGTTTGAGCGAAGCGAGTTAGGCAATTTTACGGGAAGCAAGCTTAGAAAATTCAAAAAGACTACTCTACGAGTGAAGCAAATTTTGGAGGCACATCAACAAATAAGTCAAAATGAGAATTGCTGAAAAAATAAAAGACTAAAAAGTTATTCTTGCCTCACTTTTACAAGTAGTGTAAACTCTCACAAATAACTATACTACTCCAATTTAGGTTTTCATAACTAATTGTATTAATTAAATATAGTAGCATAAAGTAAAAAGTAGCAAAGGCACAGAGGAAAAACAAAAAAACCTTAAAAACTATGTGCCTTTGTGCCTTAACCTACTGATCTTTAACTAACCTAACAGGTCTTACCTAGGCTAATAGTTACAAAAAAAAACCTAAGTTGGAGTAGTATACGAAGGAAAAAACAATGAAGAACCAGGAACAATGAACTAAAAACGGAGTTTTCCAAATGAATAAAAACCCCGTAAAATGGATTGACATAACTGTAACTATCAAAGATGGCATGGTCCACTGGCCAAGTGACCCTGCTATTGAAGTTAAAAAGGTTTCAGAGATTAAAAAGGGGGATAGCTATAACATTACCTCTTTATCTCTTGGGGCTCATTCGGGTACTCATATTGATGCCCCGCTTCATATCCTAAAAGATGGAAAAGGGATTATTGATATACCTTTTTCTGCTACTATTGGGCTGGCGAGGGTAATTAAAATCAGTGATCCAGAATCGATTAAGGTAGATGAATTATATCCACACAAGATATCTAAAGGTGAAAAAATTTTATTTAAAACAATCAACTCAGAGCATTGCTGGAAGAAAGACACCTTCTTTACGAACTTTGTCTATCTATCCCAGCAAGCTGCTCAATACCTTGTTGATTGTGGGGTTACTACTGTAGGCGTAGATTACCTCTCAGTTGGAGGATACAAAAAGAATGGCAAAGAGGTTCACAATATCCTGTTAAGTTCAGGAGTATGGATTATTGAGGGACTTAACCTTTCTAACGTGAATGAAGGGGATTATGAACTAATTTGTCTACCCTTAAAGATAGAAGATGCTGATGGTTCACCTTGTCGTGCCATCTTAAAAAAATTACGCCCAACAGATAGAAAATAGTTTTTTTATTTTCTATCTGTTGGGCGTAATTTTTCCATCCCAATAGGATCCCTACTACTCCATATTCGTCTACTTTTTTCATCCCAAAAATAGAAACCTCCAAATGGTTCTAACGGTATACTTTTTAATATCCGATTAGCTGTTAATTCTTCTAATGTTGGTGGATATTTACTAAATCTCTGTCTATAAAGGGTGACTGCCTTTTCTAATATCCTTGTATGTTCTAATTGATGAATTTTTTTTGTAAACTCCTCTCTTTGTTTTTCATCTTCTGTTGTATCTCTGAAATTTTTTAAGACCTTTATCGCCTCTTCAATATTACCTGTCTCATTATAAAATCTGGCAGACAAACTGGGTACATAAGGTGGATGCCCAGGTAATTTGCCAGCTATAGCATAATATTGAGCAGCCTTGGCCAGGTCTCTTCCGTAATGATGATAATTAAACCCAATCATCTCAGGGAGCTTCCAATTATCAGGAAAATATACCCTACCCTTCTCCAGTAAGTTGTTTGCTTGTTGATAATCTGTGAGCACTAGACTTCCTGACCAATATATGTCGTAATAATAAGAATCAAGGGTTGAGGCAAGATCGAATAGATTATAAAGCCATTTATATTGGAATGTATGATCCTGATAGTGACTACCAAAATAAAGTATACCTTTTATCCAATATAAATCTGCCATGAAACCTTCAAAATCTAAACACATCATTTTTATATATTCAGGACGGGGGAGATAAAGGAGGTCTTCTTGCTTTTTTTTTTCTATAAAATCTAACTTATAGATGGAAATAGCAATAACCCCAATAAGGATAAAAGGGAGGATAAAATTTAGATATCTTTTTTTTTCATTATCCATACAGCTAAAAATAGCAATACGCAAGTATATGATACCCCATACAGACTACTATAAAAGAGTTGATATAAAGTGACTTTAAGATCATGAACTGCTTGGATCTTGATATCAAGGTAGTCAAAATTGGGGAGTATATAACAAATTATACTAAATACATGTCTTGTTATAAAATCTGCCCTTTTAACAATTAGCTGTTTTGCTTCAGTTGTTGAGTGGCCGATCACATATAAAGCTAAGATGCCTAAAAAGGCTAAGTTCGGATTAACAAAGGTAGAAAATAAGATCACCATGGCATTGAGGATCATTAATTCAATGAAGATTAAGAGTATTGAATAATATAGAACCCAGGTGAATCCTCCCTTATAAATCCAGACTAAGAGTGACATAACTATAGTTATAATAATTGTGTTAATTAATACTAATCCACCTATTCCCAAAAATTTCCCCAGGAGATACTCAGCCTTTGATAAGGGTTTTGAGATTAAATTATGAACAAGGCCCTTGTCTAGATCATTATGCATTGTTAAAATTCCTAACACAATTATCATCCCAATACCTAGAATAGATATAGCTAACAGACAGACATCTTTAACAATCTTTGCCTTATCACCTATACTCAGCATGCTAAGGACAGTTGACGAACAGGCCATCAATATCCCAAAGATCAGGAGATTATAAAATATCTTTCCTCTAACCCCTTCTAAAAAGGTAATCTTACTTAAGGCTATGATTCTTTTCATCTTAATAAGTGTATATGTCTTATAGGACGTATAGGGCATATTTTTTGTCCTATAGAATTTTTTATTCTATTCTGCCATTACATAATGAAATTGTTTGTTCAGATAATCCTTTAAATTCCTTTAAGAAATGGGTAGCGCAAAGAATAGTCTTTCCTGCCTCATGCTGCTCTTTTAAGACAGCCAGGATAAGTTCCCTGCCATCTGGATCGAGCCCTCCTAATGGCTCATCCAGAATTACTAATTCTGGATCATTGAGTAAGGCTTGGGCTAGGCCTAATCTTTGGGTCATCCCCTTAGAATAAGCCCCGACCTTTAGTCCAGGGTGTTTATCTAATTTAAAGGCCGATAAAAGATTATCAATCCTATCTTCTATCCTATCTCTCCTGGAAAAAAGTTTAGAGAAAAAAGAGAGGACTTCCTTCCCTGTTAGGAATGGATAGAAACGGGCATTTTCTGACAGGAATCCTATCTTTTCTCGTACCTCTCGATCAGTTATCTGACCATCTAAGATAGCTATCTTACCTGTTGTCAGCTTAAGCAATCCCATAATTAACTTCAGCAGCGTACTTTTTCCCGCCCCATTAGAGCCAACAATGGTAAAAAAATCGCCTTTTTTAACCTCTAGATTTATATCCTCCAAGGCTACTATCTTTTTAAAGGGAAAAGTTGGGGTAAAGTATTTAGCTACTTTATCAATTTTTATTATAGCCACACCTATTCACCTATTCAATCCTTATCTTCCCAGATAAACTTATTCTTCTTTAAATCATATTTGACTGGTTTACTACGTCCAAAAGTAAGACTTTTATCAAGATTCTTTATTCTTGCTAAGTACTCACTTGTGATATCTTCTATATTTTCTTTAGTTACAATCTTAGGGGTTAAGAGAATTACTAATTCGATTTTATCTACTGCCTGATCTGTTTGACTAAATAGACTACCTAAAAGAGGGAGATCACCCAGACAAGGGATTGAATGAGTTGTATCCTTTCTTTTATCAGTCATAAGACCTCCCACAATAACTGTTTGGCCGTCCTGAACAGTTACAACAGTACTTGTCTCCCTAACATCAATAATCGGGGCAGTAGCCCCTTGAGGAGAGGTAGAGGTGGCAAACAACTCTGTAATTGTAGGATGGATACTCATAATTATAACCCCTTCCGTTGATATCTGGGGGGTTACATCAAGAACTATTCCTATGGTTACGGGTTCGGCTGTGATGGTTTCAGTTCTCATTTTTGTCTCATCATTTATATCTACCGCAACCTTCCAGAATACGTCCTCTCTTGCAACCTTAATTACCGCCTTTTGATTGTTCAAAGTTGATATCCTGGGGCTGGAAAGGACATTAATAGTCCCCTGGGTCGCAAGGGCATCGAGAAGCGAGTTAAAATCTGAGCCACTTGCCTTTATCTGAAATGCCTCATTGCTTGGGGCAAGGGCTTGTTCTAAACCAATACTTAAGGGGTCTTTCATCTTAAAAATGTTAGCTGTCCAATTGGTAACGTAATCAAAATCTATACCCATCTTATATTCATTCTTCAAGGTAATCTCTAAGATCTTTGCCTCTATTAAGACTTGTCGTATGATTGTCTCATTCACATATTGCAGATAATCCTCAATCTGTTTAAGGGCTCTTTTATAATCTGTGACTACAATAAAACCTGAACTCTTATTAATTGAAACTTTTCCCTTTTCTGAGAGAAACTCTTTTATCCCTTCTCCTATATCTGCCCATATATCCATTTTATCTGATGTAGAGATAGAACTGCTGCTACTTCCACCAATACTAGCCTGGACCTGCCCACTCCCATCTCTACTTGTAGATACATAATCAAGTTTAAACATCTTCCGCTCTAATTTAGGTTTAAAGATATGGATATAATCCTCATGCTTTTCATACTCCAGCTCTATTGTTGGGAGGATGGCTTCTAATGCCTTAAAAAGTGTGACCTGATTTAGGTCTACTGTTATAGTACCAGTAACATCCGGATCAACCACAATATTCAATCCTGTCTTATTAGTTAGCGCCAATAATGTATCCTTGATATCCGCCTCTTTTAAGGTAAGAGAAAATATTTTTTCTTCCCCCTCTGTTTGGAAAATAGGGAGTTCTCCTTCCTCTCTGAGTTTTATAGAGGGTAATGTCTGTAGCTCAGGGTATGACAAATCTTTAGAGAAAGACGTACTCTCTTGCGTTTCCTGAAACGATTTGGGGGGTGATAACGTTTTTTTAATCCGCTTGTTAGTGCAACCCGATAAGACATATGAACCAGATAGGATATATAAGAAGCATAAGACATATAAAAATGTTATCCTCTGCATTTGAATCATTTTTTAGTTTCACTCTCTCTAGTATTCAGGTTATCCAGCTTTAAACTCCCTTTATCCTCCGAAGCTAAACTGTCCGATTTATCTTTTATCTCCAATATAAGAGAATGTTGTTGGCTATCAACTACCTCAACCTGTGAAGGAGTAACGCTTTTAATTAATATATCTCCAATCTTCTCACCCTCATGGACTATTTTATTATTTATAATAGCAAGCCGACGTGATTCTGTAATTATAACAGCTCCTACCTTAAAATCTCTAGTTTTTAAGATACCTTCTGTTTTTCTTAATTCTTTGGGTCCTGTTTTTTCCTGCTTTTGGGGAAGGCCTGGTAACAGATTATTAGGATTAGCAAGGGGCTTATTAAGATCATTCCCCTGGAAAGGATCTACTCCCCATTCTGCGTTATCAAGATCAATCTCTTCAACCTCTTCTGTTTCAACCTCTTCTGTTTTTTTTTCTGCTTCTTCCTGATCAGCAGGGTTAGATTTAGCAGGGTCAGTAGAGCTAAAAACAGATGGAGATTCAACAAGTAAATTTTCTTTTTTCCCTTCAATAGGGACAGGAGGAGGTGTGGGTGGATTATTGGAAATTGTCTTTAAAGGTGGTTTATCCTGAGAAGAAAAAAACCAAAGATTATAACCGATAACCCCGGCTAATATTAGACAGATTGAGATTATAGCAAATTTGTTTTTAAGCATGATAAACTCTAATAGGTATCCTTTTCGAAAAGCGGGTTAATTTATAAAGTTTACTACCAACAGACATAAAGTAAAAAAACTACTTTATGTCTGTTGGTAGTAAGCAATAACCTCTACAGTAAAAAATAAGTCATTAGTCTTTTTTTCTATCTTAATTTTATCTATCTTTATAATTCTATTAAGCTTACTAAATGAAGATAAAAAATAGGTAAAATTTTTAAAAGCTGTATGAAATGTTAAAATAAATTTTGTCCCCATTACTCCTTTATTCATTTCATCCTGGCTGGTATCTACTACACTCTCTTCTGTTGTTTTAAACGATATATCCATGATATTGTATTTAAGCGCCAATCTGGAAAGATTATTAATAAGCTTGCTTGACATCGGTTCGGGGGGGGAAAATTTCCATAATCTTTTCTTTGTCTCTTCCCATTGTTTTTTTTCATCTTCACTTACAGGGACAAAGTTGACCATACCTTGCTTCATGTTTTGGACATTATCTTTCAGTACCTTTAACTGTTTTTCTATCAAGATTAACTTCTTTAACTTTCTAAAAAAATTTAAAGTAACAAACAATGAACCACATGAACTTATAATGATAAAGATAATAATAACACTTTTCTTATTATTTAAGTGGATCTTCATTCTAAGTTTAAAGGTAAGTATTCAGTGAACCCATTATTATTTTAGTTTTTCATTAGACATCTTTCCAAAATAAATACTATATTCTCTGAGTATCTAGGGGTAAAAGAAGAGAAAAATTTTGCTGGAGTGAGTTGTTTATACTACTCCAACGAACGAAGCAAAGTTTTTTGTCTTCTCACCCACCCTTCAAGATTATTTTGGAAAGATGTCTATTGTTCTGCATTCATCATTAGTTTTAATCCTGTCCATCCTTAAATCCTTTTAATCGTGTTCAATCTTTAAACAGCTTAGCGGTTACTACAAGGTCGGCCTTACTTATAACCTGCTGATTATTCTCCCCTGACGTTTTATTAGCAAAATCAAAAGAGGTCTTTATATCTAAAGGTCGATATTTTACCTCTTTAAGATTTGGTAATTTTTTAAATTTATTATAATAATCATTAAATGAATCCATCAATTTCGCTGCATGTTGGCCAACAATCTCTCCTGTAAGCTTTAAATCATAATATTCCTTTTTATCCTCTAATGTCAAATTTTTTAGTTGAACCTCTTTTATACTGATACAACTCAGTCTACTAAAAAATGTAAGCCATACAGTACCAGTTTTTTTTATACTTTTTAATTTATTTAAGCGAGCCTTGTGGGCACCCCTTATCTGGATAATATTATTAATATCCTCTAATTCATTATTAATCTCTTCAATATTTTTATTTACCCTGTCTATCTCAGACTTATTATCACCTATTTTTTTAGTAGTAGGAGTTGATAAGATATACAAACCTATAATAAAAACTAGATTAACAGATACAATAGCATACTCAACAAAAAAACTCTTTCTTTTTTTTTTAATCTCTCCTGGTAATAAATTTATTTGCCCCTCATTAACCTTTTTACACACTGCGCCTAGGGGTATAACTAATTCAGGGCATATTTTTATTAACTCTTCCATACTTTCTATTTTATCTATATTTAAGATCTCCAGCCCTATCAGATCAAAGACCTTTGTCTCTATCTTATATGTATCCTCTATTCCCTGAAGCAAAGATTCTTTTATCTTGTCTATCTTACCAGAAACAAATATCTTTTTGACCTCTTTGTTTTTATCTATTTGTTTTATATACTGTAAAATCCTATTTAACTCAGAAATTACCTTTTCAGAAATATTGGTTTTAATCCAATCAAAGGCAACATTATTTTTAGTCAGGTCACTTAAAGAATCCAGTTTTATTCCTAAAGAAAAATCTCGACAAAAAAAAAGTTCACCATTACTTATAGCTACAAGGTGATTATACTCTCCAGTCACATACAAAAATATCACTAATTCATTTTTAATATCTTTTAGTTGTAAATAGATGTTTAGAATGGCTAAAGATGCTGTAGTCACAACAAAAGGGATCAAATTAGCCTTATTAACAATAGTTAAAGTCTCTTCTACATCTTTCAAATCCGAGGTTGCTATTAATATATCTCTTGCGGTAAGACTTTTTTTTGGGGAATCATCTTTTATAAAAAAATCATAAGCTATCTCACCTACAGGACGATTACAAAGTTTACTTACCTCCTTTCTAACTGCAAAGGGCATCTCCTTTTTTGACATCGCAGGGATGCTAAATGATTTATGGCGGATAGAAGTACCTGTAATCGCTACGGCAGTGTTGCCAAGTTTAAACCCCTTTGAGATCATAGATTCTTTTATAAAATTGGCCAACTCCTCCTTATTAGCAATAGAATGGCTAAGAATCGCATAATTAACCAGGACGAGTCTTCTGGCATTACGTTCGATCTCAACGATCGTGACCTGGGATGGGGTTATATATATACCTATTGTCTCCTGTGATTTATTGATTTTTGGCATATGGGTTGATTTTATTTCTATTTATTTTTAAGTGCTCAACTATAACTAACTCTATTTCCTTCACCTTTTCATCTCATTTTTTTCCAATCCGGCGACCAATGACTAATCCTTGAGGCAACGAACACTAAAACCATACGCCTTCTCCCAGAACATTATAGTAACACCACTGTTGGTAATATCCAGATCAAATCCCATAGGAGCGTTCACCTGGGTACTACTCCAGTACCGACCCTGGCTACCCCTATCCTGCAGAAAACAAGTAGGACCATTAGGAAATATGTAACCAGCGGCGTGGAGTTTTAGGACAGAGTTGTAAGCATCATTAAAATTACTCCAGCCTCCTCTTACGTTATTCCATTCTGTATTAGTAGGCAAACGCCAGCCTGTCCCAAGCAATAAAGTGCAGGGTTCATTGACCCATGTCCAGTTGCGGTTTTCGTCAATTAAAGGAATATACCAGGCAGGTATGGTGAGGCCGAATACGATGCCATCAACCTTATACCCCTGAGCACGGTTAAACTGCCAATACCAACCTGCTGAGGCTTCAGTAGCATCAGTTGCTGAAGATGCCCGATGATCAGCCCCAAGGTTTTGAGTAATCCAACACTTACTTGCCCCTGAAAGTGAAGAAATTACAGTTCCGTAAGTTACTGTTTTATCAACAGGCGCGACGTAAATACCAGTATGGACAACAGTAAGGTTGTTTCCACAAATAAAGGTAGAAGAGGCGGTAAACGTACATGATTCAGAATCATTCACCGAAATCCAGGCAATAGCTGCACCCTCAGCATTAACTGCCCGCACCTTAACAGAAACCACTGCCGAGGCTGCTGCTGCCCCAGATTCGACATATGTAAACGAGTTGCTCTCCGGCCCAACAATCCCAACCACTGTCCAATCATGATTTAGAGTCGCTGATTCCAATTTTGTATAGATCTCGTACCGATCAAGATTTACCGTAGTAGTGTCTTCAGAATAATTTGTTGTTACCTTATCCCAGGTTACAGTAACCTGCCCATCATTTTCATTTAAACTCGAACAGGTGATGTCATTAATGGTAACCTGATCAGGAACCTGACCAGTATCCCCAGAGATTGTTCCATATAGATCTTTATGGGTATGGGTATTGGCCAGGACCGAAACCATAAAGGTAAGACTTTCATTTCCAATACTGATCTTTATCGGATGAAGTCCATATCTGGGAGAGGCCTGGGTAGGCACTATTATTGATCCATCTGAACTATTAATAGAACTAACAAAGGTTCCCACACCCCCTTTATTGGAAAAATATAAATCATAATTAGTATTTAGATCTTCAATCCGAATATTATTAACATAAAGAGTCAGGCTCAGACTCCCTACTATCCATCGATCAGTCCCATCATCCTGAGTAGCTATCCCATCCTTAGGATAAAAGATATCATCACTATCGCCAAATGTCCTATTAGTACCAGCGGAGATTACCTGAAAATCACCCAGACCATTGTCATCAGAATCAAGGCGATAACGTGTGCCAAAGGCATCCACTACCTGATTATCAGCGTTATAAGTAAGACTTAGATATGGTCCTTTCCAGCCTATCTTTTGGACATCTGTCCCTCCAATACTTATATTTGTCCATGGTTGTTTCCAGGAGGAAGGCGGACCTGAAATAAAATCATAACCAGGTGGCGCAATAGTTTGATTCTGTCTCCCCAGCATCTCCACTGCCTTTGGCATCACTCCCATATCCCCAAGATAGCCATAGGTACCCTCTTCAGGTTTCCCCATGATAGCCTCGTAGATCTTTTTTACCTCATCATTTGTCTTTTCAGTCTTATTAGCCATAAGCTGTTGGAAGGCAATAGGGGCGATGGCTCCGGCTATGATCGAGATTATGGCAATAGCTATGATAATCTCGATAAGGGTAAACCCATGTTTACCTGATACCTTTATCATCATTAAGTCTCCAACCAAATCTTTAACTATCTGTAATTTTTATTTTTAAAATAAGCGCTGACTAATCCTTGAGGCAACGAACACTAATACCATACGCCTTCCGGTTGACGAACTCCATGTAACTTAAGCTGTTATCAATATTCAGATTGTATCCTTCGGTAAAGGTGGCCTGGGTACTGCTCCAGTAGTAACCATAGCCGCCTCTATCTGACAGTAAGCCATTAGTATAGGAGAGCCAGCCAGCAGCGTGAAGTTTTAAGTCAGAGGCATAAGTATCATCGTAATTATTCCAACCCCCAGTACTATCTGCGTTACTCCATTCTGTATAAGTAGGCAAACGCCAGCCTGTCCCAAGCAATAAAGTGCAGGGGTCATTGACCCAGGTCCAGTCGGTATTCTCGTCAATTGAAGTAAGAGTCCAGGCAGGTGTTAGTGTTGTGCCATCATGCTTATACCCCTGAGCACGGTTAAACTGCCAATACCAACCTGCTGAGGATTCATCGCTATCAATAGCTGAACTTGCCTGATCCGTAGCCCCTAAGTTTTGAGTGATCCAGCACTTACTAGCCCCTGAAAGTGAAGAAAGCGCCGTTTCATAAGTTACTGTTTTATCAACAGGCGCTACAAAACCAGCAGTATGGGCAACAATAAGGTTATTTCCACAAATAAAGGAGGAAGAGGCGATAAACGTACACGATTGAGAGTCACTCACCGAATCCCAGGCAATAGCTGCTCCCGCAGCGCTAACTGCCCGCACCTTAACAAAAATTGTTGCTGAAGCTGCTACTGCCCCTGATTCAATATATGTAAACGAACCACTCTTTGGGCCAACAATCCCGGCTATGGTCCAATCGTGATTAAGACTTGCTGACTGTAGCATTGTAGATATCTCATACCGATCCAGATTAATCAGGGTAGTCTCTCCTGAATTATTTTTATCAACCATATCCCAGGTTACAGTAACCTTCCCATCAACTCCATTTAAATTCGAACAACTGACCGCGTTAATATTTACCTGGTCTGGTGTCTGTCCAGTATCAGCAGATATAGTCCCAAATAAATCCTTATGAATATGGGTATTAGTTAGGATTGACACCATAAAAGTCAGACTTTTATTTCCAACAGGAATATTTATTGGGTGAAGTCCATATCGAAAAGATGTCTGTGCAGGAACTATTGCTGACCCTCCTGAATTATTAATAGGACTTGCAACTGTCCCCATACCTCCTTTATCAGAGAAATATAGAATATAGTTAGTAGTTACATCATCAATACGAAGATTGTTAACATATACACTCAGACTTAAATTTCCTTCTATAAATCGGTCACTTCCATCAGGCTGAGTAGAAATCCCTTCTTCAGGATACTTAATATCATCACTATCACCAAACGTCCTATTAGGACCAGCAGAGATTACCTGAAAATCACCCAGACCATCCCCGTCTTCATCAAGGCGATAACGTGTCCCAAAAGGATCAAAGGTGTAATTATTAGTATCATAAGTAAGAGTAAGATACGGACCTTTCCAGCCTATCTGTTGGACAGTTACACCCCCAATATCTATATTTGATGTCCCAGGTTGTTTCCAGGTAGCAGGTGGACCTGGAACAAAATCGTAACCTGGCGGTGTGGTAGTCTGATTCTGTCTCCCTAACATCTCTACCGCCTTTGGAATTACCCCCATATCCCCAAGATACCCATAAGTGCCTTCTTCAAATTTTCCCATTATAGCATAATAGATATTCTTTACCTCCGTATTTATCCTCTCTATCTTGGCGCTTTTGATCTGTTGAAAGGCAAGGGGGACGATAGCCCCGGCCATTATAGAAATTATG
>JAZDLJ010000197.1:0-6750 GCA_043802115.1 bacterium
TTGCTTCGTTCGTTGGAGTAGTCTTTTTGAATTTTCTAAGCTTGCTTCCCTAAATTGCCTAACTCGCTTCGCTCAAACAGAGGCAATTTTACGGGAAGCTGCACTAAGAAAATTTATAAAAAGCCTACTAATAACTCACTATAGCAAAATTTTTGTCTTCTCTTGCCTCTAGATACTTAGAGAATACGGTATTTATTTTGGAAAGATGTCTATTGTAAATATGGGGTTTTAAATTTTAAATTAGCGGTGAATATGCCGTACTCACCGATTCACCTACTCACCAAATCTAGTTGGGTTAGGTATGCCCCGGAGTATACATAAATCGCCATTCTGAGGCATATTGGCCAATTCTCTTTTTTTCTGATCTATATCCACTTTTACATCTATAAATTGGCATCCTTCATTTAAGCTCAAAAGTAGTTTACACTTTTTTTATATCCTCTTCAAATTTCATGGTAACTAAATTAAGTTAGAATTTAACCAGGTTTTGTTTTTAGCCCTGAACATTATTACCTTACTTTTTGAAGAGGATACCCTTAACAGTTAGTTACAAAACCAACCTGCATTATTTTAAAAAACCTAACTTGGAGTATTATCATAATAGGGAAGAAATACTTGTAATTTAGGTGCCATATCCTGAATAAATCCCTTAAGAAGATCTTCTGCTCCCTCTTCATCACCATTAACTGCTATCGAGATCCTTATAAATGCCCCATCTGATCGATGATTTATTAAAGAATCCAAGACTGTATAAATCTTTAACCAATATTCACTGGTGATAAATCGATCATGAGTTTGATACCAATAATACACAAGTTGTTTATCTAAATCCTTCTGAATAATTAGTCTATTAGCATAGACGGTAATTGGTTTTTCCGTGGTTATTGTTAAAGCAATCTGGCTTTCTACTAAAGGAAGCCACCCTGAACCTGGATAACAATGTTTGGGAGAATGAATCGTTTTTCCCTGATGTTGGTCTTGGTAGTAACCAACGTAGATTAAAGCCTCATCACTGTTATTATTCTGATAGGCCCTATATAGATAGGCATCTGCCCTTAATATCTCAAGGATATCTTTTGAGAATTCGATATCCGACTTAACCTGCCATTCACCAATCTGCTTAGGAAAATCTTTGAAATCCTTTTTTAATGAAATATCTTCATTAGAGGCATTAAAAGTAACATACACCCAGCTTAAGGATAATAAAACAATAGAAATAAAAAAATGCCTATTAAATTTTTTTTGGTTATTCATTTAAATTAAACTTCGGCATCCTTCATTTAAGCTCAAAAGTAGTTTACACTTTTTTTATAATCTCACACAGAGACACAAAGCCACAGAGTAAGAATAAAAGAAAAAAAAATCAAACAGTAAGCATTATTCTCTGTGATCTCTGCGGCTCTGTGCCTTTGTGCCTAAACAGCTAGTTAAAAACCTAACCTGGAGTAGTCTAATAGCCAGAAAGTAAAAAAGCTACTTTCTGGCTATTAGAAGTAAAATACCCAAGGCCATCCCAAAAACAACTAATCCAACAGATTCATGAAGAAGACCTTGGGCAACCTGTTCTCCCCAAAGTTGAACCCCGATTGCAGTAACCGTGACCCTAACAATATTGACAAAAATAGCAACAGGAACTGCCGATATAAAAAGCACCCATTGTCTAATCCTGGATTTATAAAACAGGGCAGCATAGGTAGCAGTTAGGGCTAAAAAAGAATTTAAAGAACGTAAACCACTACAAGCCTCGGCTACTTCAAGAGAGGTGTTAGCCAGATGAATAATGTTCCCCTCACGTAAAACCGGGATTCCCAGGAAATAAATAAACCGCATAGATGTCTTAGCAGCAAGAAGCTGCAAAGGAAAGGTAAGCGAATTAAATAAAACAGCAGGGAGAGGGATCATAAAGATAAGGAAGAGTAATGGAAACAAAACTAGCTTAAACATCTTATAACCGGTCAAATAGATAATTAGCCCAGCAATTACAACCAGCATGGAAAATCGCATTGTAAACAACTCTCCACCTATATGGCCAAGAATATAAAAAAACAATCCGCTTATTAAAATCACTGCTCCCCAATTTGTTGGTAGGAGAGAGACCTTCATTAATTCAGACCTTCTTTGCCAAAGAAGATATCCGGCAATGAAAGGAATAAGGAAACCGTGGGAATACTTACTGTCATTAAACCATTGGTGGATAAGCAGTGGGAATATTGGGTAATAAAGGAGTAAAAACAAGGTAATTATTATCACCAGTTGATTTTTTTTTAATCTATTCGCTTCCACATGTACCTTCATACGCCCCTATACTTGGCTCTAGAGGATTCCGTAATAGTCCATCAAAATCATCTTTTACTATGTCTGTTATTCGCGGTCTTCCATTCCTAACCACAGGACTTTCAGGAAGAAGATGATAATTTCCTTTAATAACATCCTTGGGAATACTTCTAAATCCTGGATTTGCGAATATACTATCTTTATCTTGTCTGGAAACTAATTGAAACCCTTTAAAATCGTATTCCTTATCCATCCACCAGAAAGGGTTCTGGTTATCTGCGTGAAACCAAAGATTATTATCGGAAATAACCCCATATTTATTACTTGCCCCACCTTTAAACAACCTTGATGTCCTATGCCTTCCATAGATTATATTATTTATAAAATAGGTATTTGTGTTATTACCATTATGACCATCTATTAAAACCCCAACATACTCTTCACCAAGACCTGCCTCATCTGGGATAATAATGGTGTTATTTGCAATCAGGTAATTCTTCAATCCTGATCCAAGAGATTGGGCATAATGGGTATAGCCCCTTCGACAGTTTATAATGATATTATTATAAATCTGATAATTATAGGCAGAGGCAAGATTCAAGATACCTTCATCTCCAGTCATGATCCCTTCAGGACGAAGTCTCCTCTGTAAGCCAACTAAAGATGACCCCGTAGGCATATGATCTCTACTTATTACATCATCCAAATTGATCTCTGTACAATAGACTAAATTTTTCCTTATTGTAACGTCATGAACATTAAGCGAATATATATTGACACTCCAATTATTATAAACAGTGTTGCCCTCTACAATACTATATGAACCAGGGATAATACCTTCTCCACCATTATCATGAATACTATTCCCCTGGATATTACCGTTACTCCTGGTAGCAACGGTTGAAGGCCATCCCCCTGTGCTACCCCAAGTTGACCCTCTTGGCCAATTCCTTAAGGCACATCCATAGATATGATTTTTTAGGATATTAGAGTATTGATTAGTAAGGATTGCCTGCTTCCCAGAAAATTTGACAATACAATTCTCTATATTAATATGATCCTTGGGGGCGTATATCCCAAGGGCTCCAGCCCCTCTAATAGTCAGACCAGAGATTGTAATATAATCATCATCAACAGAATAAATCCCATATTCGCTATTATTTTGGTCAAATTTAGTAACTATTACATCGTGTGAGAGTGGGGTATCACCATTAGTATGAAGATAGAGTTTCTTAGTTGAGGCATCATAGTACCACTTACCGAAGATATCAACATCGGATAAGCTATAAACAGGATGACAACCCTTAAAATTATCATCCATAATTACAGCGTGAGGAGAGACACAGTTACCATCAATACTAAAATTACATATTGAAACATATATTTTGTTGTTCTTCACATATGGTGACCAATTTAAAAGGTGGGTATCAGAGGCATCTATGATTACCTCTCCATCTCCATATGCCTCCACAAAAAATCTGGTTTTTTCATCTAGATTACCAACTATATTTGCGATAACTATCCTCTCTCTATAAATCCCTGTCTTTATTTTAATAGTGTTACCACCAACCAGTCTTTCGGCTGCATATCTATCCAGGGCCTTTGAGATCGTCTTAAAAGGACCTTTTGTTTTTCCCTGGTAATCTGAGGACATTCCATCCCAAGAGTCCTTTCCATTCTTTCCATCCACGTAATAGATAGTTCCATATCCTTTTAGAGGGAAAATGAGGATCATAAAAATTATTATTCTAAGACTGATAATTAGATTTTTATTATCTTTTTTATTTTTTGCACAACTACCTTCCATTGAAACTCCTGCTTCACTCGCCTAAGTCCGCATTCACCAAAAGAATTAGCTAACTGAGGATTCAAGATTAACTCCTCGATCTTCTCTCTGAGTTTCTCTACATTTCCAGGAGGGACAATAAATCCTGTTTCATTATCAATAATAATATCAACAATACCACCGGTATTAGTGCCAATACATGGTAAACCACAAGCCATAGCCTCAAGAAAGACATAGCCAAATGGCTCAGCTACTGATGGAAGGACAAAGGCATCTGAAGCCAAAAAAATCTGTTGTAACTGTTCTCTATCCGAGATAAAAGGGATATTCACTACCCCAGGGTATTCCTTGGGAAGCCTGCAACCAATAACGGTCAGATGAATGTCATTATGCACCTTTTTAAGATCACAAAATGCTGACAACAGGTATTCAGCCCCCTTACCATAATAATCCCTCCCTACAAAAAGAAAGCGCTTTATCTCTTTTCTTTGTGGTGACTTTTCCACAGGGGTAAATGGAGTCCCTGCCCTGACACAAAAAATCTTTGTATCAGGGATATCATAATCATTAATTACTGAGTCTCTAACAGGCTTGCTAAAGGTAAAAATATGTCTTGCATGTTGAAAAAGCCTCCTTTCCTGCTCAAACCACCAACAATAATCCCTTTTCTTAACTGGTGCCCACAAAGGGTAGTCTCTTTGTGCCTTAGCAATGGTGTAATCAATATAAATACCAAAGGGTAACTTTAACTCCTCAAGTCGCATTCCTGGTGAAAACATAGTTTGAGATTGAAGGATGTAATCCACTTCTGATCTATTTTTAATCACCTTTTGCACCTTAGCGCTTTGACTCCTAAAACAATATCTATTCTTATATGACCGTTCTTTCCAAACAGAAATATTTGGGTGAAAGGTCTTAACCAAATTAATCCATCTCCGAACCCCTTTCAGACTGGCAGAGGCTGCTGTAACTCTGCTAAACTCTTCTCTCAAGGCTTTACCTAAATTATAGGGCGTACCTGAAGAACTTATTGGATCATTAATATCGCCGAGAAAAAGAAAGAGGATATTCACTGATTCACCATTTTTCTACATGCTGCCATTATCCCCAAGGCTACCCAAAAACTTCCAATAACTGTGTCCCGAAAAAAATTAGAATAAAATATATTTACTACTATAAAAGAGGACAGCGAAGCAATAAATCCAATCCCGATAGCCATAAATTCAGTCCCAAGCAAGGTCTTGGCTTCCCTAAAGACATTCACCAAAAACCATAAAAATGCCCCAAGACCTAGAATCCCCATCTCAGCAGCAATCTGAATAAAGGCATTGTGTGGGTCAGTAGAACAATTGTATTGGATCTGTTTAAACCCCATCCCCAAAATTGGATTTTGGTAGAACAGTTCCAGGCCATTCTGCCATTTAATAAAGCGTTGCTGAGAGCTTTGATCCAGGGTAGTGGTACTGTTAAAATTGTCTTCTAATTTTTCTGTAGTTGTCTTCTCCACTCGATTAACTATAGAGCTAGGGACCCACCATCGCCAGCCGACAAGCACACAAAGAAAAAATATAAATAATATCCCGATAGCATGCCGTGATCTTTTCCATAGTTGTTTGAGGGCGATAGCAATAACTATTGTACTACCTAAGGCAAGAGCTATTATTGATCCTCTCGAATAGGTCGCAAATACCCCAAAGAGACAGATGACAAAACCAAAGAAGCCCATAATTTTTAAGATTTTTTTTTTAGTAAATACCCCGTAAGAAAGCACAAATGGGGTAAAGATTGCTAAAAAACCTCCTGCAATATCTGAGGCCTGCCAGGATTCACCAAATGGCCCAGAAGATCTTTTATGGTCAGCAAAGTTAAGTCCTCCTAGCACCCCTTTACTAAGGGTATAACATCCAACCAGGAGAATACTTACAACAAAGACCTTAAAAAAAAATGAGGCATCTTTTTTTGTCCTTAGGCAACTGAAAAAGACGTAGTAGCCTAAGACTAGAGAAATTAATCTCTTAAAATCTATGAATATTTCACCTATTGGCAACTCACTGAATTGGGCTGTTTGCCAGGAGATGGAGATAACTGAAAAAGTCCAGATTCCTAAAAATATTATTAATGGCTTATCAAATCTAATTTTTTTAAAATCAGGCTTCCTTGAAAAAATAAGAATAAACATCAGTAGAACTAAAAAGATGTTCATTAGAGTTATTAAAGGGAGCTTGAAAAATTTTAATTGAAAAGGCAAAAACAATATATAAAGTGTTAGGATAATTTTTTTCATGTTAAAAAGAGCCTCTTGTATGCCCTGACTATTTACGAAAAACCAAAGCTGTAATACTAAATAACCTTAATCTTAATAAAAATGAATTGGCAAGTTCCACTTTTTTCTAACCTCTTATCCTTACAAATAAATAATAGACATCTTTCAGCATCCTTCATTAAAAGGCGAAAGTAGTTTACACTTTCTATTATTTAGACATGGATTTACACAGATTTTTTAAAAACGCTACTAAAATAATTAACCTAATAAACGTATCCTCTTCAAAAAGTAAGGTAATAATAGACATCTTTCCAAAATAAATACCGTATTCTCTAAGTATCCAGAGGCAAGAGAAGACAAAAATTTTGCTGGAGTGAGTTATTAGTAGGCTTTTTATAAATTTTCTTAGTGCAGCTTCCCGTAAAAT
>JAZDLJ010000208.1:0-3100 GCA_043802115.1 bacterium
GAACTGCGTTCTGCGGTTATTACAGCTTTTAATAAATATATGTCTGATGCAGTCCATGTCATATCTTGTATGAAAAAATTACGGAAACAGGCTGAATTAGCCTATGAAAATTTATGAAATTATTTATCTGAAAATCTATAATTATTGGACAGCTAAGTATGTTTTTTCCTAAGCGATTGGAGGGGTTGATTTAATGCAATTTCGAGGGTTACACAAAAAAGTTGAAAAGCTCTTTACACAAATAAACTGACAAGCTATTAAAAATTATTTTGAAAGAATTTCTTCCGTACGCCTGGATATATCGTCCGGATCAAATGGTTTGACTATAAAACCTACCGCTCCTGAAGACAATGCCATAACAACGTCCTCCCGTGTATTGCGTCTGCTTAACACAAGTATTGGAATATCTTTCGTTTGCTCTTTACTTTTTAATATCTGACAGACCTTATAGCCATCCAATCCCTTCAAATCAATCTCTAGTATTATCAAATTGGGCAGGAAGCTTAAAGCTTTATTTATACCATCAAGACCTGTGGCATCAAAGCTTATCTCATATCTCTGATCAAATAAGGCCTTTAAACCTTCCGCAGATTGTTCATCATCATCAATTACAAGTATTTTCTTTATTTGAGGCGATTCTTCCTGCTCGACGATATTATCTGAATGGCTCTTTTCTCTAATAATGGCCAATAAAGATTCCTTTAATTCCGTCTTCAGAGCCAATTCTTTCCCAGCCTTGGGTTTAGGTCTAATTTTCAATAGGCCTTCTGCTCTTTTCCTTTCTTCTATCTGCCTTTCTGATACGAATCTAATGATAGAGTCCCTTATATCCCTGTCAAGTGAGACAAATTGTATGCCACAATGATATCGTGGAGTTAAGCGTACTCGCCTGATGTGCCTAACGATTCCCTCTATGATTATCTTTCTTTCAGCTCCCTCAACAACCATAAAAAAAGCCATAGTATATTTTTCATCAGATGCTAATTCAGTATCTGTCTGTACCAAAAATCTTAAGCCACCAGCGCTGATATCCTCTATTTTAGCCTCGATTATATTATTTTCTTTTATGAATAAAATCGGCATCGGCTCTTCAGGACGAGGCTCAACTCGATAATATCGTCTAGCCTCAATAGGTCTTATGACCTCAGGATAGTAAAATTTCAGGAGTTTGTTATCTAATTTAATCTGACTCTGAAACATATACCTCTTGTTATCTAAAACAAATGTAGAAGTAACTGCTTTAGTATTTTCAGAGAATTTTCTGCTATCTTCGGAATCGATGAAATCTAAAACAATGGTATTTTCACCTTCAACTTTATTGAAAAAACATTGATATCTGTTTGATTCATAGAGTAGCTCAACCGGAATCTTACGTATACACGCGAGCCCCAGACAATCTTTAATATCTTTTCCTGTTAATTCATTTTTTTCTTTTAGTTCCTGCTCAGCCATTCTTTGCCCTCCTCAGACAAATCATAGCAATTTAAGGCCGTTCTTTGCAAACAGCTGACTTACTGCAAATTAATACTTTTTTCTTAATCATCATTTTAATATTTTAACCCAAATCCTGCATAGGAAATCGTTATGAGACGCCGAAGAAGCCACACAGGCAAGGCATAAAAACCATTTTGGAAGAAGGAATATAGACATATTTCGATTCCAAAATGATTTTTATAACGCAGCCTGTGGGGCTGATTTCAAGTCGCAATAGATTTCCTATGCAGGATTTGGGTTAAATCAATTCGTATTTAAAATTGAAAGAATGTCCTCCAGACGCTTCAAAATATCTTCCTGATCATAAGGTTTTACTATATAGCTTACTGCCCCTGAGGCTAAGGCTCGGACAACATCTTCTCTGGTATTTCTTCGGCTAACTATAATAATAGGAATGTGTTGAGTTTTTTCTTTACTCTTTAAAATCTGGCAAACCTTGTAGCCATCCAAACCTTCGAGGTCTATCTCTAAAAATATAATATCTGGTAAAAAGGATATGGCTTTATTAATTCCATCAAGACCTGTGGCATCAAAACTTAATTCATATTTTTCATTAAGCAGATCGCTCAAGATATCAATAGATTCATCATCATTATCTATAATTAAAACTTTTTTTCGGCTAAATTCTGCTAACTCTTGCGAATCTACTTCTATCCGGATTTCCTTGCCCGGGTTTCTATCCTTAAAAATCTGCAACAAAGCTGTTTTTAACTCATTTTTAAGATATATATCCTTACCCGCGCGATGTCCTTTAGGCCTTACTTTTAAAAGCCCCTCAATTCTTTTTCTCTCCTCTATCTGCCTTTCTGATACGAATTTATTAATAATAATTTTAATATCTTTATCGACCTCTGTGAACTGTATCCCGCAATGATACCGGCTGGTCAACCTAACCCTTCTAACATGCTTGATTATTGCCTCGGCAAGGACTCTATGATCTACACCATCATAATTAATAAACAGGCCTACATAGAACTTCTCTCCTGCTTTAAATTCTCCGGATTGGCAAAAAAACTTTAACCCGCCTACACTAATATCTTCTACTCTTGCTTCAAAAAGATTTCCATCATCTTCTCTTATCACCATGATAGGTATTGGTTCCTCCGGACGGGGCTCTACTCTAAAAAATCTACGAGCTTCTATGGGTCTCATCGTCTCAGGGGAAGTTAACCGTAAATTACCCTCTTTATCCACTTTAATCTTACTTTGAAACATAAATCTTTTCGTTTCAAGTACAAAATTTACGTTTACAGCTTTACTCTCTTCACTAAACTTTTTTAATAGGTTTAATTCTAGCAATTCTAGTAAAATAGTCTCTTCCTCAGCTTCATGTGAGTCAATTTTGCTAAAAACACACTGGTAACGATGATTATCGTAGAGGATCTCAACGGGAATCTTTCTTATACAGGCCAGAGTCAAAGATTCCTTTATCTCTTTGGAAGATAATTCATTCTTTATTTTTTCCTGTTTGTCAGGCATATCAATTACCTCGAAAGTTTTTGATAGTAAGTTTTGAACTATCAAAATATTTCATATTTATTCTTACCATATAATTAATTTTTTTTAAAAACGTTTAAAGCCTGTATTCCCGCCTTCGCGGGAATAC
>JAZDLJ010000237.1:0-6394 GCA_043802115.1 bacterium
TCTTCCATTTTTTCCCTTCAGTATTATTGAAATGCTTAAACTCTATTAAAAATTTCTGATGCTTATATTGGGTATGAAACTTTCCTAACATCTCCCAGTCGCTTCGACCACTTGGATGGTTAGTCTCTATGGCAAAGGTAAAATCATAAGATAAATATCGAGTGCATAGCTCATAAAAAGTTGTTCGAAAAAAATTCTCATTCATCTTATCAAATATTTGAGCTGGAAATTGGCTTACATAAACCTCCCAATACCCTTTAAAAAGTTTCTCTATCTCTAGATCATTTAGGAATTGTCTAAATATATCAGTGTATCCTTTTGAAACCTCTATGTTTTCAATAGTATTGAAATAATCAGTGAATATTTTTTTCATAGTTAGATTAGGAAGTTGCATCTTAAATTTATCTTTAAAGGTAAGCATTCCCAGATAGAATAAACTTAGGGGGTAAAAGTCTTTGTCAAAAAACTGGTTCATATTAAATTTTGAGCTGATTGTATCAATATCATAAGTTAATTCTTTATCAAAGATTAGTTTTTCTAACATTTCCCTAGTGTTTTCTTCTTTCTGGGTAAGTCTTTTTACCCAGCTTAAATCGGTGCGAAGGTTGTCATCAATTACATCTCGGGGCATTTTCCCAGAATTTAGGACAAGCTTTTTTAACAAATAGGTCAAGATGGTTGAATTATATAATTTCTCTCTTGTCTCTGGTAAAAATCTATAGCCATTATAATTTTCAACTAATATTTGTTTTATTTCTGCCAGATTAGCCTTATCAAATTTATAGCTGTCATATATTTCTTCTAAATAATCATCCACCTCTTTCTGAGTAAACCCCAACATATTTAAGGTATTTTCTTCGAGGGTAATAAACTCAGCAATATTAAATCCACTGGTCAGGTCATCCATTGTTATCGGTAATACGCCTGTTATAAAGACTCTTTCTATGGTCCGCTCTCCTATTCCTGCCTTGATTACCTTAAACATTGCCCTAAAGAAGGAATCACCAGTGGTTAATTCATAGTATAATCCATCTTGATGGGTAGTAATAAGTTGGTTAGTGAAGTTATCATATTCGTCAATTATTAGGTATATTGGGGGAAGATCGTTATCCGCTATAAACCTTAGGACAGTGTCTAATAAGTCTGCTGCTCCTTTAGCTTTAGAGATGTCAAGCTGTTCTTTAAAGAATGTTTTATAATCTGCATTAACAAAACTGTTGATCTGTCTAAAAAAGAGAGCAGTAAAGTTTGCCTCAATAAATTTTAAATCAGACTTAACCTCTACCTTAGAGAAGTCAAAACGCAGCACCAGGTATTTATTTTTTTCTTCAGTAGGTTCTTTACCAATATGAAGATCGCCAAATAAGAAATCAAATTTTTCTTTTCGTTTAATATCATAATAACATTCAAGAAGAGAACACCAGAGGCTTTTTCCAAAACGTCGTGGACGGAGAAATACTGGGACCTTATATCTTTCAATTTCTCTAATAAAGAACGTCTTGTCTACAAAAAAATAATTCTTTTCTCGCAATTCTTCAAAACTTGCTACTGCATAGGGTATTTTTTTCTTCATCTCTTTTTTTACTCCTTTATATCTCAAGAAGGTGTGGACAAAGCCCTTAATAAACTATACTACTCCAACTTAGGTTTTTCTAACTAATTGTATTAATTAAACATGGTAGCATAAAGTAAAAAGTAACAAAGGCACTGAGGCACAAAGGCACAGAGGAAAAACAAAAAAACCTTAAAAACTTTGTGCCTATGTGCCTATGTGCCTATGTGCCTTTGTGCTTTACCTACTGATCTTTAACTAACCTAACAGGTCTTACCTAGGCTAATAGTTACCAAGAAAAACCTAAGTTGGAGTACTATATATCTTATTTTTAATAAGTTCAATATATACCAATAAGTATATCTAAATGATTACTTTTTACAAGAAAAATGATTTTTATCCATCCAAAAAATAAGGTGGATAATTACTTTTTGGTAATTACCCGCCTTATTTTAAAATCAATACCTTTTATCTCCCAATTATCCCAATAAAACAACCATAACCTTTTCCATCTTCACTTTCAGTACTACTTTCTCCCTCTGTATCCGTTTTTAATGGATTGGAGTCAGGAGGATAAGGAGAATCAGGATTGGTTACTGGAGTTGCCTCGCCTTTAATTAACCCTGCCTGTATCCCTGAGAAGTGGTAGAGCTGGATATCAATACCTGGTGAGTCAGTCTCATTGTGATCAACCCTTGAGCCAGGGATTATCCAGCCATCTCCTCCTGGCTCAATCTTGCCTTTCCCATCTTGGGTAGGTGAGCAGGCGAGTTTCCATTCCTGGCCATTATAATAGAAGATACTTAGATTGGGTATATCGGTGACTCCCAGGCAAGGGATATGAATAGTAACTGGTTTATCAAAGACTGTAGGGGGTTGCAGGTTTAGAGGTGAACCTATCCCTTCTACCATCTGATCACCCATTGTTTCAGAAAGGGTTGGGATCTCCCTCTCCGGTCCAAAAAAGGATTTGACTGGCTCATCTTTATCCGAGATAAGGAGGGCATCTGCTATCTCTCCACTCATAACCTTTTGAATGGTCTCTTGAGCTCCTTCTGGAGAGATTGTTTCTGTTTGAGGTAAGGCATTCGGGCTATTGGCTGTCAGCTTTTCTTCAGCAGTTTCAATCTTAAAGGTCAGGGTCTTTTGGCTTGATTGACCCTGGATATTCCTGGCAGTCAGGGTAACTGTTATTTCTTTGTCAAGAAGTTCATCTGCCTTTATTTTCTCATGGGTAAGGTCACAGACCACAAGGAGGTCTTTTGCCTCATTACCATAATCCTTTACCCTGATACTTGAATTGTCCTTTTTGATACGGGTATCATCAGGATGTCCATCATAGGTAATCGTGAAGGTGAGGGAATCCATGTCTAATCCATAATCATCTTTTACTCTAAAATAGCAGGAGGTATTACTGGGGACACGTTCAGGTTGATTATCTAAGACAGGAATTAATTTAATCCCTGCCTGATCATAAGGATAACCCTCAATTATCTGAGGGGCAATTATAACAGGACTTCCATTAAGTTGTGTAAGAGGATGTGGATAGGGATAAGGTTGATATCCTGGCTTAATCTTACAAAAATAATCACGGTCTTTCTGGATGTATTCTTCGTGTCCGTCTCGAACAACCGGTTCAACTAAATTCCCCTCCAGGTTATTATTCCAAATCCAGACATTATTCACTTGTCCAGGTCTTGGATAGGGTCCCGTATCCATCTGGCCTGACTCCATTTGAAAACGGATAGAACTAATATCTGCATAATCTTTGAAGGTATTATTGAATATCACACCCGCACCTCCACGAAAAAGGATAGCTGTGTTATGGATTGATACCTTAGAGACATTAGGTTTTTCGACTAAATTCTCATACATCTCTACCCATTGAGTCCCAACTCCATAAGGAGGTCCGTGGGTATCGAGCGCATGATGGTTATTCATAGTGTCACGTATAGTACAATAACGAACAACATACCGTCCTGCTTTAGAAGAACATGTAGCATGACGTGCTCCAACAATTAGACAATCTTCAATAAAAATAGCTTCCCTGCTGCCGGGCTGGAAAGATTCCTCAATTCTATCTCCATGATAAACAACAACTCCATATCCCCAATTATCAATAGCTGGCTTATAACAGTTTATTATCTCACAATGATCAATTACTCCTCGAGAGCGCGGGTCAGACGCTGTGGGTTCCAGGCCTTCAGCATACCAATCGCAAACATCTATTCCAGAGTTACCAAAATTCTCAATCCTACAATGGTCTATCCTAAAATCTTGAGAATTTCGGATAAGTATACCACGATCTAAAGCCTCGGGTTGATCAACATGTCCTTTCAGGGTGATTCCTGAGATTCGGAAAGGTGTGCTCCCAACATAAACATTAATCATCTTGGCTATATATTCACATCCTTCAGGACGAAATAGAATTGTCTTATCTATTCCACTTCCAATCAAATTAATCCCTTTATGATCTATTTTTAATGTGCCTAAAAATTCGAATGTACCTTCAGGAATCAAAACGGTATCACCTGTTTTAGCAGCATTCACAGCTGCCTGAAGATCCTCATACGTCCCACTTTTTGCAATAATCTCCTGTCTATTAACAATAATAACTATTGTTTCCGAATCCTCTCCGCCTTTTTCATCAGAAACTCTAAAGGTTACCTGATACTCACCTACCTGATCAAAAGTTGGTGTCCAGGTAAAACTATTACTTGAAGACTTAGCTCCTATTGGGAGATTTGTGGTAGAATAGTTAAGGCTATCTCCATCCGGATCAGTGGCTGAGATGGTAAAAGAGAGGGTTTCCCCTGCAAAAACAGATTGATTGCCTATGGGTGATAAATCAGGGGATTGGTTGACTGGAGCATCTTTCGGGATGATGTATTCCGGGCCAATATATTTGGTGCTAATGACCAGATCGTCAAGGGCATACCACTGTTCAGCTTCTTCTTCATTAGGGGCATAGTAATTAGCATTATTTCCACCAATTGCTACAAAATTCCAATATGATCGTGGATTTTCTGGAGACAAACCATCAGAAGACAGACCGTAGTACGTATCTGCTTTCCATTCTTTACCTTCCCCAGTACTGCCTGACGGCTGCCAATAAGTCTGCCAATCCTGACCTGTAACAGGTCTATCGTTATCAGATGATTTACGTCTTTTAATACAAGTATAATCTTGTCCATTCGTACCGACAACAACGCTAGTTTTGTCAGACCAGGCCAAGTCATTGAATTCGGTGCTAGGAATAGGAACACCGTCGAGCCAAAATTTCTTTTGACCATTAGCTACCCCAACAGCAGAATTCATTTTCAGGTAAAACTCCCAGCAATGCCACTTTCCATCTCCCATCATACCTTCATCCCAAAAATCTTTGTTATTCCCTTGTGCGTCCTTAAAATAACATTCATCTACACTCGTATGCAGTGGTATAGCATTAGGTGGATAATACTCCGTTTCGTAACGATTTGAGGAAGACAAAGCAATAGGGTACTCCCCGTATCCCCACTTAGAAAATGTACCTAAAAATGCTGGATAATGGCTTCCGCCATAAATTCCTTTTTGGCCCCAACTACAAGGATCAGCATCTTTTCCAATATAATGCGATACCCTAAGGAATTTTTGAGATGGTGAAGATTTATTATTGATATTCCATTTCCAACCAGGCTGAAATTTTACATAGAAACGTATATATAGCTCCTCGTAACCATTGCCATTAGGCTCTAACACGATATATAAATCCCCATCTGAGGCCCAGGAGGTCTCTCTACAAGATTCGCTCCAATAAGTTAAAGCCTTTCCTGATGGCCCTCTATGATTTGTTGAGTCAATAATAAACGTATTAGGAGCAGGATCATTAAACTTTGTCCCACCAACCCGATAGCCATAATATCCTTCTGGTGGAGCTGGCATTCCAGTTGGCTGATGTCCAGGCCACCATTCTGTTGCTTGTTGATTTGTCTTTTCTGTCGGTGACCAATCAGGATGGGCATCAAAATTATCCTGAAATATTATACCTTCTCTTTGTTCAATTGCTGAAGCTAGATTAAAGCATAACCCAAATAAACTTACGATACTAATCACACTAATAATCAGACTTACCATTATTTTTCTCATAACAATTACCTCCCTAATTTTTATCCTCAGCCTTTTCCAAAAAAAAACAGCCGAGTCGTCCTGTTTAATTATCTTAAACATTATCTTTGACAACTCGGCTGTCATGGTAGTCTTTTGCCCAGTGATCAATGCTCAATAAGTCTAACTGTTAATTTTTAATGCTAATTTAAAATTGAAAATTTGAGCGCTAATCTGTCGTTATCGATACGCCAGGCGATCATGGTAATAACTACTTTAGACCCGTAGCTTTGCGTCCCACGATTTCCCGTGGTTTGCCGTTTCGGATAAAACTCAAATATATCTTCTAATAATATAAGCTGCAAAAAACATGCCAAAATACAAAATAACTAACCGCTTTAATTACAATATATTAATTAATAAAAAAATAACTGATCTGTTATTTTTTGCGCATTTTTACTCACCATGTGTAATTTTACGCTCTCAGAGAAATTAGAAATTACTTTATCCCTTAATCTCAAAACACCTGAACCCCTTATTTCCAACTATATAAATAACATAACTTCTTATCTTAAAGTAAGGAAACTGTTTTAGGATATCCTGTTCATACCCCTTAATCTGCTCCAACTCTTCCTTCCTTGCCTTTTTTAATCCTAAGATCTTCCATTTTTTCCCTTCAGTATTATTGAAATGCTTAAACTCTATTAAAAATTTCTGATGCTTATATTGGGTATGAAACTTTCCTAACATCTCCCAGTC
>JAZDLJ010000239.1:0-3817 GCA_043802115.1 bacterium
CAGGTCGAAAGATTTTTGTCTTCTCACCCGCAAGATTATTTTGGAATGATGTCTAGTATATTTGACAATCCTACATATAAGTTTTATAGTTATCTCGGCATCCTTCATTTAAGCTCAAAAGTAGTTTACACTTTTTTTATGATCTCACACAGAGTCGCAGAGATCACAGAGTAAGAATAAAAAAAATCAAACAGTAAGCATTATTCTCTGTGATCTCTGCGGCTCTGTGTGAAAATAATCTTTTTTAAAAGTGTAAACTGGTAAATGAAGGATATTTTTATCTCGAAACAATGATCAAATGGAGGGCACAATTATAAAAATAGACGCCAAGCTATCAAATCTTTACATAAAAAATATCTGTTACGGCGGATTGGGCATCTCCAGCTATAACGGACAAACCGTATTTGTCCCTTACTCCGCTCCACATGACAGATTAACAGCAAAGATTAGTAAGATTAAAAACGACTATTTAGAAGCAGAACTCCTCGAATTAGAAGAACCCTCTCCCTGGCGGACTACCCCGCCATGCCCTTATTTTGGTATGTGCGGTGGCTGTCAACTTCAACACCTTGAGTATAAATATCAACTCCAGGTTAAAGAGGATATAATTAAAGATGCCTTTAAAAGGATCTCAAAAATAAACGAGATTCCACTTAAAAAAATAATCCCCTCCCCTCTCCAATTCGGTTATCGTCATAAAATGGAATTTAGTGTAAGAGGTAGCGGTAATAGTCACCCAGTCCAGATAGGACTATTCAGACCTAACACTCACGAACTTGTTGATATTAAAGAATGTTTAATCGCTCACCCTTTAATTAATAAGGTACTTGAAAAAACCAAAGAAATATTAAAAGGCATCCCGTACTATCTTAATACTCTTGATATCTCAGTTAATAACTCAAATCAAGCGCTCTTAGTCTTACGTTTTAGAAGAGGCAAGGTTGAAGATGGGGTTGAATTATTTAATAAAATTAAAAAAGAAATTCCAGGTGTTATGGGTGGACTAATAAGGATAGAACAATATAAACATGCCCTTTCAATGCCTTGGAGTGATACTGAAATCCCCCTTAATAATTTACCTTACAACTACTATTTTGGCCCAGAGACATTTTTCCAGAATAATATCAAAGGGAATGAGCTCTTGGTTAAAACCGTTATTGAGACAGAAACATTTACTGGGAAAGAAGCCATCCTGGAACTCCATTGTGGTATCGGAAATTTTAGTCTCCCTTTAGCAAGCAAGGTAAAAAGATTAGTTGGCATAGAGAGTAATCCTGACAGCGTGGATAAGGCTATTAAAAATGCAAGTTTAAATAATATCTCTAATCTAGAATTTATCAAAAAAAGTGATCTAAAGGGCTTAAAATACATCCTGAATTCCCAGGAAAGGTTTGACCTCCTGGTCCTCGACCCTCCAAGATGCGGTTGTAAACACATCATGGAGTATATACCTTCCTTAGACGTTAAAAAAATTATTTATGTCTCCTGCAATCCAACCACCTTGGCCCGTGATGTTAGTATGCTAATTGATAAAGGTTATCAATTAGCCTCAATCCAACCCATAGATATGTTTCCCCAGACCCACCATGTTGAGAGTGTGGTCTTTCTTGAGAGGTAACTAGCCTCCCTTCTGGAACCAGCAATTCTCATTTTGATTTATTTGTTGATGTTATAGGACAAAACCTATTGACTACTTGAAAAAAAATGATAAAATTTGTTTATACTACTCCAACTTAGGTTTTTCCAAGTGATTGTGTTGGTTAAAACCAGCATGTTAAGGCATAAAGGCATTGAAACACAAAGTTTTTTAAGATTTTTTTTGTTTTTTCCTCTGTGCCTTTGCTACTTTGTGCCTTAGCAGTTAGTTACAAAATTAACCTGCATTATTTTAGAAAAACCTAAGTTGGAGTAGTATAGATAAGTATTTAGGGATACAAATTAAATAAATTCGAGGGGAAAATAATGGAAAATTATATCAGAAACAAAATAAAACTTCATAATTACAAAAATTTAATAGCTAAACATGAAGAAATTAATCAATTACTTGACAAAATAAGCAAACCAGATAGAATAAAGGTAAAAATTTACATTAAAAACCTCTTAGATAAAAGAATAAAAGGAAAATCAAAAGAAATAAACAAGGACGTATCTCTTTATGGGATTGCTAGAGGAAGTAATGTAACTGAAGAGGACTTAGAGGAAGCTAAAAAAATATGGCGATAACCTTAGATACTCATACCCTTTCATGGTACTTAGAAGGATCGAATAGTAAATTATCAGAAAAAGCATTAAAAGCCATTAAAGAAGCAGAGAGAGATGATATTATCTACATCTCTATAATTGTATTAATGGAGCTCCTTCATTTAATTGAAAAAGGTAGAATAAACTTATCATTTAAGAAGATAATATCCCTCATTGAAGAAAATGATCATTATAATGTAGTCGATTTCAATATGGAATTGTTAGATATAGTCGAGGAATTAAAAGGTTTAGAAGCACATGACAGGATAATATTAGCTACAGCGATATTAACTGAAAGTGCTCTTATAAGTAAAGATAAGGAGATAAGAAATTATCAAGGAATCAATATTATTTGGTAAGCCAAATTTTCTGTAGGCACTAGAAGAACTTTCCTCAATTTCCTCCCCCACTTTTTAATATTTAATAAAATTTTTTTTGTACCCTTTTTCCCTTTTCATTCGTATTTAATATTAAAGAAGGATAATAATAAAGGGGGGAATTTCCCACACTCCATTGTGTCTTTTCACACATTTATTAAACATCATTCATCATTATTTTTCGGAGGTTACCTTTATGAACCTACAACGATATTCCCTCCTAAATGAAAAAAAAGGTTTTACCTTGATAGAAATGCTTGTAGCAGTGGCTATATTGAGTATCCTGGTTGTGGTTCTGTGTATATGTTTTGATATACTTTTTAAAGATTCGAGGGTTAAACAGAGTGTAGCCTCACAACAAGAGACAATTAAACAGGTAACAGCTACTATCCAGGAAACTCTTGCCTTAGCTGGGCTAGGGATTAAGAAGTATGGATCTCAATATTACCAAACAAAAAGTCCTGATGAGCTCTGGGATGAGGTAAAAGGTAAAGTGGTAGAATATGCAGGAGAAGAAAAAGATGAGATTATCTCTCCTAACGATGATGATAAAATAACCACGTTCATGAAAAGGTATAACTATTACCCAGGAATTTATAACGATCATTTTCTTGACCAAAATGTTAACCTAGCTAAAACTAAACAGCTTCCCTTTCATATCACTCCTATCCATATTACTGGTGATAATAAAATCCTAGGAATACTCGGCCCAATCTGGGCAGTTGGTAAGGCAAAGATAGTTGACAACAACTACAACTGCCTGACAATCAAACAAAAGGATGATCAAGATTATCTAGATGATGTCAAAACAAATCATATGATAGAGATCGATAGGGATAAAGAGGATATCTCTACCCTTGATTCAAATTTTGTGAAGGGTAAATTCCTTTATTTCTCAAAAGACAGGACAGCAGAGGCCAGGGTCAAGACAAAGATTAATGATCAATCAAATGAATCAATTAGAAATTTTTTTAACGATAATAATGATAAACCATTAGAGATGAAAGATGTAGCAGATGCATGGGAGATGAAAGAGGTTGTAAAAATTGATAAAACAAATAATAAAATAGAGTTTCAAGATATTTCTCCTGAAAAAAAAGAAAGGTTAAAAGAGTTAGGGTTTGAACAAATGCTCTATGGTGATGGGTTTTGTCTTAAAAATGAGAAGAATGAATATATTAATGAAAAAGGAGAGACCA
>JAZDLJ010000255.1:0-9909 GCA_043802115.1 bacterium
CATTGCTGCAGACAAAAAAGACATCTCAGAAACCGAGGCTGGTTTTAAACAATCTCCAGGTTATCCTGCTGATAGTAGTGATTCCTTCTTTCTTAGTCACATTGAAAGATCAACGAATCAGATACTTGAGGAACTTAATCAACTCCACAAGATGCTCAGGATATACTTAAAGAAAGAACGTGGACAATATATTACTACAGGTTATTTTGCTGAGTTTAAGGTTGGAAAAGAGATTATCTTTATTGGCCCAGATAATTTTTTCTATAGTTCTAAGATAATTGGGTGGGAAGAAGGGAAGTATATCTTATGTGAGACTAATAAAAATATTGATAAACTTTTTACTGCTCATGAACTGGTTACTCTTAAATACGCCCACAATGACAAGGTAATAGAGTTTAAAAGCAGATTATTCTCAGAATCAGAGCCTGTCTCGAACCTTATCCTTATTACCTATCCAAAAGAATATGTTGAATATCATCTTAGAAAATATAGAAGGATTGAGGTAAAGATACCATGCTCAATTAAATATAAAAACATACAGACGTTAGAAGGGACAATTGTCGATTTTAGCATCAATGGAATGCTTATTTGCCTTAATTATCCACTCGATATCTCTGATAGAATTATACTCAGCTTTGTCCTTCCTAATGGTAAACCAATTGAAAATGTAGAGGCCATTGTGAAAAATATTCGAGATAAAAATAAATATGGCCTTCAATTTGATCAGGTATCTAAGTTGATGTTTAAAAGGATTGAAGAATTCTTTGTTTTATATGATAAAATAGTAGGAAATATTAATAGTATAGAGTCTAAGGTTACATTTTCCGGGACATTTAATGACATAAAGATTATAGATCTTGTTCAACTGATGTCTTCATTAAGGAAGGATGTTACGATTGAAATCCTTTCAGATCCTGTCAATGGAAGTATTTATTTAAAAGAAGGGGAAGTCATCAATGCCTCAAATGAAAATAAAGAAGGGTTTGAGGCCTTTTATAAATTGCTAGATATTGAAAAAGGTGAATTCTTTATAACAGAGATAAATAAAGATATTGAAAGAAAGATATTTAAGAAAACTGATGTGTTGTTACTTGATTCTGTTTACCAAAAGGATGTTAAAAATATCAAAGCTTTTTAGAGCCTAAAAAATAAATCCCATAACTCCGCAGTTGACTTTTCCCAGCTAAATTTTTTTGCCTGTTCCATACCATCCTGCTTAAGTTTTCTTGACAAGCTCTTATTAGAAAGTACCCTGGATATGCTGTCATCCCATAGGCATATTTCTTCTGGAGGAAGTAATATACCTGCTTTACCAATTACTTCAGGCAGTGAAGCTGCGTTTGAAGAAATTACAGGGCACCCACAGGCCATAGCTTCTAACGGAGGGATCCCAAAACCTTCATAAAGTGACGGGAATAAAAAAACTTCAGCAGCCGAATAAAGAAAAGGTAGGTCATCTTTTTTCACATAATCAAGAAATATTACCCTCTCTGCCAAACTACTTCGTTTTATCTCTTCTAAGATGGCTTTTATTTTCCATCCAGGATATCCTACAGAAACCAAAAGATGTGGGAAACGCTTACTTACTTGAATAAATGCCTTAAATGCAGTGATAAAATTTTTTCTTGGTTCTTGCGTACCAAGGACTAAAATATAAGGTAATTCAATCTTAAATTTTTTATGTACGTACCTCTTTGCTGCTGCTGCTTCTAAACAAACAAACTCATTAGTTACACCCGCATAAATAACCTTTACTGGCTTTTTATTTTTCGGATAATAATAACCCAGGTCATTAGCCGTATTTTTTGAAATCGCTATTATTTGATCCGATTTTTTAATTGATACTGGAGTTAATAAAATATTTATCCAATAATTTATAACCTCCATAGTTTCAGGGAACCTCTTATAAATTAGATCATTAACAGTAAGTAACATCTTTACCCTTTTGTTTACATTAAATATAGGTAAAACCTGTTGCGTCCCCCAAAAAATATCAATCTTGTCCTTATTTATTAGATATGGAAGTTTGGTTTGAACCCATATTGTACCTGGCAAATTAACATTATCTAATACTAGCTTAAAATTTTCTCCTAGATTAGGTAAATAAAAAGGTCGATGAGCATACAAATAAAAAACACAATCTTCTTTATCCCTGAGACTATTAGATAAACATCTAATAATGTTTTCAAGATAAACACATATCCCACTCTTAAACTTTTTTGTTAACGGTCTCGCGTCAATACCTATTCGCATATTATTCCCTTTTTCCCTTTGTGCCTTTGCTACTTTGTGCCTTTTTGCCTTTGTGCCTTTGTGCCTTTGTGCCTTTGTGCCTTTGTGCCTTTGTGCCTAAACAGCTAGTTACAAAACGAACCTGTATTACTTCAGAAAAACCAAAGTTGGAGTAGTATATATAAATCATTCCTTATTTATTAACTCTTGCTTAGGTTATAAAAAACTCTTATAATATTAAAACTAGATGGACCATAAAGTCAACTATAATACCTGGGAGGATAAGCTAAGATGAAAATAAAAATTATAATAGAAAAAGGAGAAGATGGTTACTTTGTTGCTCACTGTCCATCATTAAAGAGCTGCTGGAGTCAGGGTAAGACAGAGGAAGAGGCATTAAAAAATATTCAAGAGGCAATAAAACTCTATTTAGAATCTGATGAAGTATTAACAGAAGACGACAAACATAAAATTTATGAGTTAGCGGTATAAAAAAACGTTTAAATTAAAAGGAAAATGATGAATATCTACACCATTGTCATATTATCCACCCTTATCTTCGGCTATCTCCTTGATCTCATTGCTAATTTTCTTAATCTAAGAGCCTTACAATTCGACTTGCCTGAAGAATTTAAAGATACCTATGACAAAGATGCCTATCGTAAATCACAAGAATATACCAAAACAAGCACCTACTTTTCATTGTTTACCTCAACTGTTATGCTTGGAATAATCCTCATCTTCTGGTTCCTGGGTGGATTTAATTACTTGGATCAGATAGTAAGAGGATGGGACTTAAATCTTATCTTAACTGGTCTTGCCTATATTGGAACCCTGCTTTTGTTAAATGCCATCCTTTCGCTACCATTCAGTGTATATTCAACCTTTGTTATTGAAGAAAAGTTTGGATTTAATAAAACAACGCCAATTACATTTGTGACTGACATCCTAAAAGGTCTTGCCCTTTCAATAGTGTTGGGGGGAGTGTTATTAGCTGGCGTATTAGCCTTCTTCCATTATGCTGGCGATTATGCCTGGTTTTATTGTTGGATCGCAACTACTATATTTATCTTATTTGTCCAATTCATTGCCCCAATCTGGATTATGCCACTCTTTAATAAATTCACCCCCCTCCAGGAAGGAGAGCTAAAAAATAAGATTATGGCTTATGCTCAATCAGTCAGCTTTGCCTTAAAAGACATCTTTGTTGTAGATGGATCTCGCCGAAGTAAAAAATCGAATGCCTTTTTTACAGGTTTCGGAAAAAACAAACGGATTGCCCTCTTTGATACATTGATTAAAGAACATACTGTCCTAGAACTAGAGGCCGTTCTTGCCCATGAGATTGGTCATTATAAAAAAAAGCATATCCTTAAAGGAATGATTATTACTATCTTGCATATGGGGTTCATGTTCTTTTTGCTCTCATTATTCCTCTATAATAAAAGATTATTTGATACCTTTTATATGACTACCCCTTCAATCTACGCTGGACTTATCTTCTTTGGCTTACTTTATACACCTATTGAATTAATCCTCTCTATCCTAATGCAGATATTCTCTCGTAAAAATGAATATGAAGCTGATTGCTTTGCAGCTAAGACTATTGCAAATCCAGAGGAGATGATTAAGGCTTTAAAAAAGCTCTCAGTACATAATTTGTCCAATCTTACGCCTCATCCCTTTTATGTCTTTCTAAACTATTCTCATCCGCCTGTGTTGGAAAGGATTAGGGTGATAAAAAAGTATCCCAAAGTTACCAAAGTGGATTGATGAAAGAATACGGGCAGGAGGTAAAAAAAATGCATAGATACGGAGATTGTTCGTTGTGTGGCGGAGAAGTAAAAGAGGAAAGAGTTGAGCCGGATTATCGGTATCATGGAAGATTATTTATATTTCAAAATGTACCTTGTGGTGTTTGTCAACAATGTGGAGAAAAATATATTGTTGCCAAGGTAGCAAAAGAGATTGAACACAGGATACTTACTAAAGAAATATGGGATAAAACTATTTGTGTTCCAGTAGATGTTTTACCTGAAGAAATAATGGTATAATTTTACATTATAATACTTACACAGGTATAAAATAAAAAAGCTATTTTATACCTGTTGTTAGTAAAAAGGAGGTGACTTAGTATGGCTAAAAATATCAAGGTCTATTCAACAAGCAGCTGTCCTCATTGTGTCCATCTTAAAAATTTTTTAAAAGAAAAAAACATCTCATTTGAAGATATAGATGTAGGAAATAATACGGAAGCAGCACAAGAAATGGTTGAGAAGACAGGACAGATGGGAGTTCCTGTTATTGATATAGAAGGTAAAATTATAATTGGTTTTGATAAAAAAAAGATAGAACAGGCGCTAGAAGGATAAGGAGATAATTGATGCCCAAATTTTTACAAATTTATAAATGTGATATGTGTGGAAATATGACCGAGGTTATCCATGAGGGCTGGGGAGAACTAGTCTGTTGTGGAAAACCCATGAAACTTTTTCTTGAGAATATAGTTGAGGCAGCTTATGAAAAACATATCCCTGTAATTAAACGACTTGCCTATAGCATCAAGATAAACATTGGTAATACTCCTCATCCAATGGAAGAGAAGCATTATATTGAATGGATAGAGGTAGTGGCTGATGGGAGGTCTTATCGGCAAGTCTTAAAACCAACAGATATCCCTGAAGTAAACTTCAATTTAAAGGCCGAACATATAACAGCACGTGCCTTTTGCAATTTACATGGGTTATGGAAAAACTAGTTAAATTAAGGAGGCCGATGCTATGCCAAACCTACAAGGAACACAAACAGAAAAAAATCTTTTAACTGCCTTTGCCGGAGAATCTCAGGCAAGAAACCGTTATACCTTTTTTGCCTCCCAGGCAAAAAAAGAAGGTCTTGAACAGATATCAGCCATATTTTTAGAAACGGCAGATAATGAGAAAGAACATGCTAAAAAATTCTTTAAATTTCTTCAAGGAGGGATGGTGGAGATCAAAGCTACTTTTCCAGCAGGTACAATTGGAGAGACTAGAGATAATCTCAAGGCAGCGGCATCTGGAGAGAATGAAGAACATACAACTATATACCCTGAATCTGCCAAGATCGCAGAAGACGAAGGTTTTTCAGAAATAGCAAGTGTATTTAAAGAGATAGGTAACGTTGAAAAAGAGCATGAAAAAAGATATTTAGCCTTACTTGAAAATCTAACAGGCGGCAAAGTATTCAAAAAGGATGAAATAGTAAAATGGAAGTGTAGAAACTGTGGTTACGTCCATGAAGGAAAACTCGCTCCCATGGAATGCCCTGCTTGTAACCATCCCCAGGCATATTATGAATTGTTGGGGGAGAACTACTGAAAGAAGAAGAAGTCGAGAGGATGAGAAGTTAAGAGGACAAGTAACAGCAAGAAAATAAGGAAGTAAAAGGATGAGTAAAGGCAAAAGGATGAAAAAAAAGAAGTTACAAAGTCCATATATCTGGACTTTTACCACCTACTTCACCGAGGGTTTTCCTTATACAATTATAAGAACTGTCTCTTCGGTTTTTTTCCGCGATATGAAAGTCCCTCTCGAAGCCATTGGGTTGACCTCTCTCTTCGGTATCCCATGGATAATAAAATTCCTTTGGGGACCACAGGTAGATGAATATGGTTCAAACCGAAAATGGTTGATCTCAACGCAGTTCATCCTCTTCCTGATAATGATCCTGGTAAGCGCTGTTATCCCCTTCCCTTTTGGTATAAAGGCTATAGTAATCCTCTTTTTAATAGGTTCTTTTGTAGCTGCTACTCATGACATAGCTATTGATGGCTACTATATGAAGGCCTTAGATAGCGACGGCCAGGCAAAATTCGTTGGTTATCGGGTAATGGCCTATAGAATCGCTATGATGACAGGGACAGGGATCATTGTAACCGTAGGAACAACTACCAGTTGGACACTTGCCTTTGCCTTAGCTACCCTTTTATTTGGATTATTTTTTCTTTACCATTTTTTTTATTTAGAGGAAGTTGAAGAAGAAAAAAAAGGGATCTCTCTTTTTTTCCAGCAGTTAGCGAAACCTAAAACTATCGTTGGAAGTTTTTTAATTGTACCTCTTATCATTAGTACATATGCTTTTTTAAATTCAGTTCATTATAGGTTAGTACAAGAGAGTTATCCTTTCTTAAAAAAAATTACATTTTCTTACTGGATTGCTATATTTTTGTTAATAGCGCTTATTATAATTGCAGTATGTAACAAGCCGATAAAAAACTGTCTTACAAACAACCCTGATTCTTTCTATTCCCAAGCCTTTATCTCCTTTGTAGACAGAGAGAAGATTGGCATTATCTTAGCCTTTATAATCCTTTTTAAGGCTGGTGAGTTTATGCTCTCAACCATGGTACCTCCTTTTATAGTAGATCTTGGGATTAAAACTCACTATGGTTGGATATCAAGTCTAATAGGTCTTCCAGCCTCAATTGTTGGGGCGCTGCTTGGAGGATGGTGTATCTCAAGATTTAGTCTTAAAAAAATAATGTGGCCATTTATCCTGGCTCAAAATTTAACTAATGTTATTTACATGTTTTTAGCTTTTCATCTCTCAAATTTTGTTAAAATAAATACTACTGGAATCGGTCTTCGTAACCTTTCTTTAGTAGCTGGAGTCCATGGCTTTGATCAGTTTGCAGGAGGGCTAGGTACAGCTATCCTTATGACTTATTTAATGAGGCTATGTCATGCAAAATTTAAGACAGCCCATTATGCTATTGGTTCTGGTTTAATGAACATAGGTGGGCTTATCCCTGGAATTTTAAGTGGATTTATTGCAGCAAGGTATGGTTATGGTGGTCTCTTTGGCGTAAGTTTTTTAGTTTCTCTACCAGCCATGGTCTTGATACCATTTTTGCCAATAACCAATTAACCAATTAATGGAGTTCCCCATGACAAAGTTTACCCCCAAAGTAGCTATTGTAGGCACTGGATACGTAGGGGCTACCTTTGCCTACGCCCTGGCAATAAGTGGTCTAGCCCGTCAGATTGTCCTCATTGATAAAAATGAAGATAGGGCTAAAGGAGAGGCAATGGATCTTAACCATTCCCTTCCCTTTATCTCTCCAGTGGACATAGATACTGCTGGTTTTGAAGGTTGTCAGGATGCGGACATCGTAGTCATCTGTGCCGGTTCTAATCAAAAACCTGGTGAAACCAGGATAGATTTAGTCAAAAGGAACACGGAGATATTTAAAGGCATTATCCCTCAAATAGTAAAATATACTCAGGATAGTTCTATCTTACTTGTTGTTTCTAATCCAGTAGATATCCTTAGTTATGTGACTTACAAAGTTTCAGGGTTTCCATCTAATCGTGTATTGGGGTCGGGTACAGTGCTTGATAGCTCAAGGCTAAGATATCTTTTAAGTAAACATTGTCAGGTGGATTCACGTAATGTTCATGCTTACATTATAGGCGAACATGGAGACACAGAATTACCCGCCTGGAGCTCGGCTTTTATTGGAGGAATACGCTTTAAAGAATATTGCCCTCTTTGTAATCAGCAATGTAATTACAAAAATGATTTAAACAGTATCTTCGAAGAGGTAAAAAACGCTGCCTATAAGATAATAAAATACAAAGGCGCTACTTATTATGCTATAGGATTATCCTTGGTGAGGATTATTGAGGCTATAATAAGGGATGAAAATTCGATCTTACCGGTTTCAACGCTTATCAATGGGTATCTTGATATTAATGATATTTACTTAAGTCTACCTTCTATTGTTCACAAAAAAGGGGTTAAAAAAGTTCTCCACTTACCTCTGGATAGTAATGAAATGGAGCTATTAAAAAGATCTGCCAGTTCCTTAAAAAATGTGTTAAAAGAAATTGGATTCATTAACACTACTACTTCATCATTCCAATAACCTCCTTAATCTTCTTCTGCAATTCCTCCATCGTAAAAGGTTTTGAAAGGAAATAATTTACCCCGGCATCTACGGCTATCTTCTTCTGGAAAAACTCACTTTCTGTTGTTGCCATTATTATAGGGATATCCCTGAAAAAGCTATCTTTTCGAATAGATCTTACAAACTCAATCCCATCCATTACTGGCATATTCAGATCTGTTATAATAAGATCAAATGCCTTGCGTTGTTCACAAAAATTTAATGCCTCTTTACCATTTGTTGCTGTAGTGATATAAAATCCAAGGGTTGAAGCTGCTGACCTGTAAAAAAAAAGCATTGTCTTTGAATCATCTACAACCAATATCTTCTTTTCATTACTTAAAGTCGTTTTATTTAATAGCTTTTCTAAATTAACCCGTGTTTCTTTTTCCCCTATACTATCTAATTTTTTACAAAATTCTAAAATTACATCTTTATCTCCTGATCTTAAAAGTACCCTAAACAGCCTTTTTGAGGTTTTTTTATCTTTATAAAGTCCTTCAAAGAGAGAAAGGGCTGTTGATGAAATAACTGCTTGTAATATTTTATCACTTTGAGGAGTATTAAGTTCTATTAACTCCTTTAGTCCCGTTAAAATACCTCCTGATATATCAGAATTCATGTGGGCATTAAGAGAAAATATTATAACCATTAAAATTAAGTCATCTTCTATTGTGAGTCCTTCTAGTAAATAAGTTATCCCCTTGATAGATGGTATTGCCCCCAGGGCTTCATAAACAGCATATTTACCATTTGGATCACTTATCTTTCCTTTCTCAATGGCATCTATAAGGATATCAGAACCTCTTCTATCTCCTATTAACCCTAATAAATTTGCTGCCATAATCTTCAGATCTACATCTCCTTGCTCAAAAACCGGGGCTATTAAAGGAATGACTCCAGCTCCTTTTTTAAATAGTTCTTCAAAGATAATCCTGCGAGCACACGGGTTTCGATGATGCAAATTGGAAACTAAAAACGCCAAGGCATCTTTATTTTCAATATTTCCTAATGCCTCTATCACTTTATAGGTTACTATCGAACATACCTTATATTGTTCTTCAGTCTCTGCCTCCTTAACAATCTTGTAAAGTAAATCTAGCGAGCTAGCATCCCTATAAAAACCTATCATTTCAATAGATAAGGTAGCGATTATGGGATCTTCGTCTTGGACATATCTCTTAAATATCTCCAAGAATTCTGGGGATTTTATCTTGGAAAGAGACAATAGGAGGTCAAATAATAATTCTTGATTATTTTTATCTTCAAGACAACTTACCAAAAAAGGCACCGCAGATAAAAAATGTTTCTCGCCAGCGACCTGAATACAAAGTCTTTTAAGCCTTAAATTATTTGAGCTCAACCCTTTAATAGTTGATTCTTCCTTATTTTGCAAAAGTTCCCTTAAAGTCTCCTCTATCATTGGATCTAAACAATTATCCTGCAAAGGATTTATAAATAATTCAAACAATTCACCTATGGCTTTGTAGTTCTTCTTTTCTGCTATTTCATTTAAGAGTTGGATCTGGACAGCAAAATTCTTTTCCTTAAAATTTGATAATATATCCATTTTTTCCTCCTGCTTAGGGTCTTACCAAAAAGTATTTTTTCTTTAATAGACATCTTTCCAAAATAATCTTGCAGGGCGTAGGAAGACAAAAATCTTTGCTTCGTTCGTTGAAGTAGTCTTTTTGAATTTTCTAAGCTTGCTTCCCTAAATTGCCTAACTCGCTTCGCTCAAACAGAGGCAA
>JAZDLJ010000265.1:0-10082 GCA_043802115.1 bacterium
GATAGGTTTAAATGTATTAAATAACTCTACTATCCGTTCTACACCATCTGTCTTAATCCCTTTCAATCCAAGATGATGTTTAAAAAATTGATATCCCCAGCTTATATTTATATTTAGTAAATCCATGAAGTCAATTGCGTATCTTTGCCAGAAGATACGTTCATCATATCTTTGTCCTACAGAATACAAGTTATTTTCAGATGAGAACACTTCTTTTGCCTGAAGAAATTTAGGATAATACTCAGTGCCCAATATCTTAAGGGCTTCATTTTCAGATTCGATCTCTGGATTTAGAAAAAGAAGCCCGAGTGCATGCAGGCAGCAATCTACATCTCCTGGCTCTGCCTTCACATAGCCGTTTAAATCCATAATCCGCTCTCTAAAATAATCTACCTTCCCTATATCTATTGAGGATAGCAGATTACCCAAGGCAGTAATTATACCAAGATGAGGATCGGATAGCCTGACAAAGTTCATCCAATCTTTCATGGATAAGTTTTTTTGTAATGTTCTAGCAATTTTATAAGGTATTAAGTCTGGCCTCGTGGAGGCAATTTTACTAATGGCAGAGGTATTAACTATACTAATTACTTCATATAAATGATTTAAATTTTTTTCTAATGCTGCAACAATTTCATAGGATATTAATTCTGGCCTTGAAGTAGCGATATCACCTATAGAATTAGCTGCAGCAATATAATCACTCCTGATCTTATTTGAATCATCAATCTTAATTGGATCAGATAATAGCTCTTTTAATGCTGCAACAATTTCAGAGGATATTAATTCTGGGCGTAGAATAGCGATTTTACTAAAGGCGTTAGCTGCCATCTCACGTATTTTTTCCTCTGAATGCCATAAACTATCTTCTAAAAAAATAACAACTTCAGGACTAGAGGTTAAACTGGCAATATTAGCTAGGGCAATGTCTATAGCCCGAAACATCATTATGTCAGGTGGATCAATACTATTTTGTAACATACGAATAATATCAGAACGATGTTCTGGTATTGAGATGGCAATATTAGTTAAGACCTTACATCCAAGATATGAGAGCTTTAAATTATCTGGATACAATAAAAATTTTTTAAGATTCGGAATAATTTTATCGTAATCATTTATAGCCTCTGGCCTTGCAGAGATGATACAATCTATTCCAACAAGCACGGCAATCTGTCTATCAGAATTTTCTATATCTAACCATGATAAAAATTCTTTTAAGCTTTCTAGTCTAGGGCTGATGTTGGCGTTCGGCTCATTAATATTAATCAAGACTACGAGCGCAGGTATCCATTTTAGCGGGTTAGAATCAGATAAATTCTCTTTTAAAAAAGAAATAGCATCATTTTTAAATGGTTGCCTTGAATCAATGATCATGGTTATGGTAGGAATTGCAATCTCACGAAGATCGTCATTAAGGAAATTGGATAAACAAATATCTAATAGATCATGACAAATTTCATCCGATATGAGGTCCGGTCTTGTCTTGGCAATGTTCCATAAAGCAAGACGAGTAACCTCATAAAAAGGGAAAGGTGGCCCAGTCTCACAATTAAGTAGGGCATCCACAATTTCCGCACTTATAAACTCTGGTTTTGAAGTAGCTATATCATTTAGAGCAGAGGCTGAAAATAAACAAATCTGAGCATCGGACAAGCCTTCTTTAAATATCTGAACAACTTGAGAGATAAGGTCTGAAGAGATAAGGTCTGACCCAGAGATAGCAATTTTACATAAGGACGTGACCAAAAATGACCGTTCCCTCTGTTGTAAATTTGATAACCTCTCTATTAAGAAGTCAAAGATTTCAGAGGTAAATTCTGATCTTGAAATAGCGATATTAGCTAAGGCATTGGCTGCAGGTTCAATTCTGTTATCGCTTGTTTTAGAAGAAGATAGAATATCTTCTAAAATCTTAATATGCTCTCTCGTTATAAATTCTGGTTTTGAGGTTAAGATGGAACAATAAAATAGTGAAATATCTTTATCCTCAGAATAAGGAAGTTGTAAAAAATTAGCTAACAACAAAAGCTCCTTTGCATCTTTTTGTCTTACTTCATTCATGGTTAATTCGTAGTCTATTGATTTTATTCCAATAGGTGGAAAAGGAGCTAGTAACTCATTTTTTGAATCATCCATAAAAACAAAAAATAATCCATTATTGATCCCTTCTATTTGTCCATAACCATCATGCAAATTCACTCCTATAGTAACCGGGGTAGTTAACATCTTAATTACCCTCTGATTTTTAATGTCTATTCCCCAATACTCTAATAAATTTATAAGTAGGTAGTTCTCTGTATCTAATTCTCCAGTGCTCAAGAAGTTCTGTAATTTGTCAGCGTATCTTTCAGCCTTTAATTTGGCTTCTGCTAAAGCACTATCATAGGTACGATACATTAGAAATCCGTTTTGATAATCAGGGTCATCTATTCCAAGTTGATTATTGAGAAGGTATATAATAGTTAAAGGATTAGGATGTCCTATTTGACTCATTAAGAGATACTCAAATAAAGTAGCGCTATGATAATATATTGTGTGTTTATTAAAAGATTCTAATTTTATGCGAGGTGTCCAATCTATTTGATGAATAAAAATATTTATAAATTGCTCAATAACTTCAGTAGATAGATTTTCATCCAATTTAAGCCAAGGATTTTGATCATCAACTTCATGATTATTAAACCAATTATTAATTTTATCAGTTATCTCAGGAAAGTATTCAATGCTACCATTTAAATCAACTTTTTCTTCAACAGGGATTGCTTTATAAGAATCTTCCTCCTGGACATTTAGATCAGAATCACTTACCCGCCTTTCCTGTTGACTCAATCCTGTTTGCGGGTCATTGGTGTTCTCTTCCTTTTCTATTCCTGTAGAATTTTGATCTTGATTCCTCTGGTTGAGGCCAAAGAGATTCTCATTTTTTTCTATCCAGACTGTTAACTCCTCTGCAACCTCGGAAAGATTTTTAAACCCACTCCTGGATCCAAAAGGTTCATTGAGTTTTGATATCAATTGGCAAATGCCATCAGGAAGATCACTATTTAGTTTTTTTGGATTAGCTAAATAAAATTCAACGTTATCATGAAGGTAAGATAAAGTACTTTTTCCTCTAAATGTCTCAATAAAGGAAATTGCCAAATCCTCTCTTGCATAGAGTTCCCATTCCAATCCGTCCTTTATTATTGCAAGAGACTCCAACTCTATAATATATACTTTGCCATTATTTCCAACTAGAAAATTATCACCTTTAATATCAGAGTAGAATAATCCTTCTTGATTGATATCTATAAGTATCTTTACTGCTTCTAACATCTTTTTGGCCAAATTAATATAGTCTGTAGGATTTTTCTGCTGATATTGCTCTAAGGTAATGCCGTCAATATATTCAATATGGACAGCAAGCAATAAACCTTCTTTATCATAAATCGGGTGATGGCCGGGTGCATAGGGAAGATCAAGAAGTTGCCCCATAACCATCTCATTTAATATCAGATCAAAGGGTTGGTCTGGGTCATCACTATAAACATCAGGGCCTTCTTTCATAAATTTTAGTATAACAATACAGCCTTTTTGACAATCATAGGCTTTAAAAGTATTCTTATAATCTGAGGGACAGTTGTTAAGAATTATATAGGAATCTTCATTTTCATTATCAGGATTGAAAGTTATATAAACACTAGATCCCTGGGATACTTTATTATATAAATCGTGGTAAGAAGAGATATGAAGACCTGTTCTCTTATTGGTAGGATCAAATAATGTAGGTTTAGTTAATAATGCCTGTTGGATTTTAGGCTTTTCTGAAGGAGAGGGTAAGATACCTTTTTTATCTCTGAGTTCTTCTAGCCGACTACGAGTCTCTACTAATAGATCTATATCTCCTTTCAGCATTTCACCAACATTACCTTTATATTTTTCTATAAGATCTTTTTTGAACTCATTCCTTACTTGATGAAAGTCAATATAAGCACTTAGAAGGGCATCCGCCTCAGGACTACCTATGGCAGTAAATAGCCTTATCAGATAGTGATTATTATTAATTGTCTTCCAGACTTCTCCAAACTCACCCTTCCATTTGCTGATTAATGGCTGGACTATTCCAGTTATTTTATTATTTGTTAAATCAATATTCATTAAAATATCATTACTTACACCTTTAATATATAAATAATTTTCATCATTTGATATCTCTATTTGAATATCCCCTGCCTGAATTAGTTTATGAAGCTCTTCATGGAACCAGGTTGAAAGAGATATCTTTGTTTCTGGGTTGTTAAGAAAATCAGAATGGATGAGGGTTAAATTTTTGGAAATTTTGGAATTATAATTAGTGTTAGCTGATATAAAATCTCCAAACGTTTCCTGAAAAGAATAAATGGTTGATGGTGGATCTCTGCCAGATGTAGACAGATCAAATAAAGTATCTATAAGAGGTTTAAATGACTCTCCGAATACTTCTTTTACGGGACCCTGTAATGTTGCAGGAACTATGTTTTGTTCTACAAAATGAAGAGTGCCTAATGCTGTCCCCACCTTTTGACCATTGTTAGGGTCTATTTCGTATACAGGCACTGTTCCTCCTTTTCCATCCTCATTGAAGGTCATCTCTGCCATGTTGATTTCTGTTCTTTTAGCTATGTAACTTGTTGAGTTGGAAAGGGGATTCGGTTCGAAATATGTATCTATGCTTACATCTATATCTTCCTGACCAATCGCCTTTTGCATAACCGTTATTAATTCCTCAGCATTATTAGTAGCCAAAGCAAAGTTAACATCTTCTCCAAAGAGTTCTTGTAATTTATCAATAAATTCTGCAACCTCTTTATTTTCTTCTTTTTCTAACCACATCTTAGCCGCCCCTGTTTTATCATCTTTATCCAGATATTCTTTTAAATTTTCTAATATAGATACTAACTGTTCTTGTATAATCTCTTGAGGTGGTTGGAAACCAAGAAAATTTTTAAATACATTGATCATGTCCTTTGCTTTTTGAATAATGGAGGGTTTATTCCCTTTTATTATTGGTTGAAGAGAATAATCAGCAATGTCTAAATATTTTTTAGCCATTTCATTAATGATTTCTATTAAGTCACTTACCTCTCCCTTTAAGAAAGCTTTCTGGAAAACCTCCTGCCCAACTAAATTAGATAGTCTGTTGAAAAATTTAAGATCGTCATTTGACATCCTATCTTGCAGATAGCTATAGTAGACAAATGGGGCACCACCCCTATTAGCTAAGTCTTTAATAAAAGGTCCTATATATCCATTTAATTTTGCCAGAAAGGGTAGCAGCTCATCATTATTAAATATATTGAATTTATGGGAGTCAAATTCATAACTATTAAAATAAAAATACTCATCAATCTTTTCATGAAGATCTTCTTTTACTAAATCAAGCTTATTGCCTAGAAAAGCATCTTTAACAAGTTGTTCACCAAATAAAGCTTCCAAGGACTTAATTACCTCACCAAGATCTGCGATTTCGTACGATGTTAACTTTAACGTATTATTTTCCAAGTTTATGCTATCCATATTCATAGGATCATTAACATCAATTTGATAGACATTATATAAAAAGGGTGTACCTCCAAGGTTTTGGCTTTTTTCCACAAGATAATCTAAATTTGCCAATAACTTGCCATCTAACCACTCATTTCTTAATGCTGGAAGGTTAGAAGCATCTTCTCCTATTTGTCCAATAACCTCTTGTATACTTTGCTCAATAAACTGAGTAATAAAGACAAGAGAGAGTGATTGGAGATTATCAAATTGTGTTTTTTGTATTTGGTGGAGTTCTTTTTTTATTACAGAGGTTAGACGAAACATGATAGCCTGTACTTCATTTTCATTTAAAATATGCCCACTTGTACGTTCCAGCTCGCGGAATAAAGTATTTATCATTGTTCTAATTACTGGACAGTCTGTTGAAGCTACTATTATTTTTTCACCAGAATTATCTTTTTTTGTTTTGTAACTATTTATAAATGTTACTATTTGTGAAAGTCCATAAGCATAACTAATAGATTTTTGCGTAATATCTATCCCAAAATCCGTTGTAATAGTACTTTTTTGAGTATTCATTAGGAAAAGTCCGCTTTCAGAAAAATATGGGTCAAGTGCCTGAAAGAGCAGTTTTTTCCCTGTATAATCCATTTTAGGTGTTTCAGAAATTACCTTCTCAAATTGAGAAAGCGAGATATTTCCATTAGTTGAATAACTATTTTTAAGCGCAGTCATCGCCAGCATTACTGGAGAATTATCAACATATCTTGCTTCCTTCAGTCTGTTTATATAAACATTAATATATTCTAAAATAGGAGACTCAGCATTAACAATCTTATTAATATCCTCTGCTGATACCTTACTAGGTAAATCCTTAAAATTTTCGGCATTTAACTTTTGATCAATAGCTTCCTTAATTAATTCTGTCATTAATAAGGTTTCGGACTTGATCTCATCATTCCCTGTTTGTCCATTTTGGGTCTGGATTGTCCCTGTTTTTCCATCCTCGTTCAGTTTAAAGGTGGTGGAATCGACACGGTCATACTTTCCAACCTGTCCGACAACAGGTTCTCCCCCAGCTCCCACACCCGCATACACCTCAACTGGTGCTTCCTTAACAGGCGCTTCCTGTCTTACCCCAACAATTACCCCTTGATCCTGCAACCCCTCTACTACCTTATTGAATGCACCTGGATCTACCAAACCATTTTCATTCTTAGGAAGTTTGGCAAGGGCCTTAGTTATCTCTACTACCTTATCCTGGTAAGCTTGTCCTATACGACTTAAGGCATTCTCTCCAATATTGCCATTATTTTTGGCAATATCTACAGGACTTTCTGTCTGAGTTTCCATTCCCTTTTCTCTGGCTACCTGTATAATGCAATCATTTAAGATATTGATAAAGACATCGCCTACTGTCTGACCAGCTTGGATATCAGTCTTGGCGAGAACTTTTAGATTTGGAGGAGAGAGGAGAAAGGCCATGATCTCTTCTACATCAGACTCTGTAAATTTATAACTGTAAAGGTGCTCAACAACTCTTAAATTACGGTTAATCTGGCTGGCAATAAATGCCCGAGGGACGTAGGTTGCATCGATATTTGAGATGAGAATTGCATTTACTTCAATCTGACCATACTTATTGGCTTCTACTGAGTAAGAATCATGATTATCAAGGCTGGCTATCATGGCAAGACCTGCCCATTCATGAAGAGTGGCATCTTCTGGATGGATATTTAAGTTGGTTTCTATCCATTCTGTTAGTTTTGTGTCTGTCAGGATGGCAAAGTCTCCTTCTGTTACCGCTGGGTCTATGGCCCTTAGAACTGCTGCCCCGTCAGCATTATCTAGGGTAAACCTTGAGCTGATAGCCTGAATGTCTTTTACAGTGATTGAGGTATTATTATTAATCTTACTTTGCAAGAAAGAAAGTGTTGCTCTGACCTTTGCTATGTTATTTATCCCCAGTTCACTAACCCCTATAACTCCAGTTGTTGTTGAGCTACTCGCTAAGGTCGTAATTTTTTCCAGGTAGAGATCAAGGAAATTTAGAGAGTCAGCTCCAGGGGTATATAGGGAGTCATATAATGTATCAATGTCGGTAGCAGGGATAGTAGGAGTAAACACCTGATTATTTATCAGACTTTCATAGGCGATCATCTCACCTATCAGGGAATCAGTTATTCCAGGTTTAGCGATCTGCCAGACGGCCTGGGCTTGTGCAGGGGTGTTTTGTTCGTTATTTCCAAGTTTTAAAACCTTAGAGGTTGTTAATTCATTTCCTTCAGCACGAATTTTTTTTATTGTCTCTATTGTGAAAGTATCACCTGAACTCTGGGCTCTTCTGCCTACAAAATTCATCCATGCATCCCTGTCGCTGAGTACGCCTTTATTAATCTGAGTCATTTTTGTTTCAGATGATATAGAAGCAGCTTCTTTAGGAAGTATTTTGGTCAGGGCGGTATCGAGTTTATTGAGGTTGACTTTGGCCTCAATCAGCGCAGAGTAGACCTGGCCTGCGGCTGCCAATCTTATATCTGGATTATTATGGGTTAGAGCTGAGACATTATCACTAAAAACTGTTTTGACCGCATCGTTGGAGATAATTTCGTTTGCTATATCAAGGGTAGAGGTGATATACTGGGCCTGAGTAAGGGCATCTCCCAGGGTTTCGCTGTCATTTACTGCTGAGTAATATGTCTTCATTCCAGCAAGGATAGATTTTTCTACGGTAGAGGCTACTCCCCAGCCTCCGCTTTGTTCCAGGATGCTTCCTGTGGTGACTTGATCAATGACAGGGCCTTGGGTGTCTGAATTAATCCCTAAATTTGTAGCTACTTCATTGATCGCCTGGATGCTGTTTACCAGGGTATTTTGATCTACCCCGCCTCCAAGGCCAGTTCTGATTACACCCAGGTGATAATTAACCGCGTTTAAGGCATAACTTACCTTAGTGATCTCATTTAAATTAGCCTGTAATAAAACTTTCTCATTACTTTCAGCAAGGTTGTATTGATTTATGAAGGAATTAGGGGAGTTAGATGCTAATACATCTAGTCCAGTGTAGATTACATTGGCAAAATTGGTATTACTAGAAGCAAGGTTTACTATACGATTCAGATCATCTTTAACCAAAGGGCTAACCACAGCCAGTCCTTGAGGACTGAGAGCTAAATCACCTGAGCCATAGGGAGATATCCAAAGGAATTGAGCTGCGTAATCAGCTACTGTGGGATTAATGCTTAAAGACTTCAAAGCAACGGCTGTTGAATATCGTCCAACATGTTTGTCTGCCCAAAATCCAATCCAATTAGCCAATGGATCTTCTGAACCCATCCCTATTGCCTTGGTAATTATTTTGGCTTCTCCTAAGAAGGGTATTTGATCTCGAATGGGTGACCAGACAGGGGATACACTCCCATAAAATCCCCCAATCGTCCAACCTGTCTTAAAACCTATTGCCGTTGTATCCAAAGCTCTATTTATGAGGGCTTGAGAAAATTCTCCCATAGTAAAGTCCTTAGAGAGATTTAGATTCCATCCTGGGCCAATGATCCCTGAAATGTCCTGGCCGGTATTTTCTATTAAACCACTACTATAGGCAAGACTTGCTGCGGTATTATCAGCAAAGCCGCATCCTATACTAAACATTGGAGTATTTGCTGCCCCATACATTGCCTTACCTATGAGGCTTGCTGTAGTGGGGGAGACAATAGATTCTAAGGCAGAGGCTATGGTTGTAGGTTCTGGACAGAGAGTAAAAAAAGCTATGCCTATAAGAATAGTATCATCTCTCTTTACCTCCTCCCAGGTGCGGGCGTTCATTATCTCTTCAGAGGCAGCATCCATAACGGTTGTTATACTTTTCCCTGGGCCGGCCAGGAAATTTTCTACTGCCTCATAATTTCCGTTATTAAAATTGTTTATAGCCATCTGTATTTTGTCAGCATAAGGGCCGTATAAGAATAGTCTTACATCTTCCCCGCCATCTTCCCCTCTGTAATAACAGACATCCTCCTCATTGGCAGTCCTAATAGAATTTGTTCTCAGTCCCAGATATAAAAGAGACTCTGCCTCCTGAAGTCGTTGAAGGACATTGCCGAAACCATCTACGTTTTGCCCTAAATCCTGAGCTAAAACGACGTAAGCGTTTTTAAGTCTATTGACAACACTATCCGGATCATCTGAATCTAAGGCACTTTCATAAGCGGTGGCCAGGTTTCCAAGGGCTTTTTGGGCTTTTTCTCCAAAATCGACAATTTCTTGAAGTCCTGCGTCACCTATTATTTTCACCTCATCTTTTTTGGCAGTAATCCGGTCACAAGGGGATTTTTTGCCTTCCTCCAAGGCAGCGATTACCTTTTCGTAGATATCTGATACGGCTGGGTCTATGAGGTCAACGGCATCTAACCTTAATTTAAACTGCATAGCCTCAATCTCTGGCAAGGATACTCTTCCTGCATACGCTGTAACTTGAGAGACTAGCTTGGACAGGAGTTGATCCTGTTCCATATCTTGCATTGTCTCGATATCTAATGAATTTACATCAGATTGGACTCTCGCAGCTATTGAGG
>JAZDLJ010000282.1:0-10625 GCA_043802115.1 bacterium
ATGTCTCCACTAACATCTTCCTGACACCTTCGTTATCTTCAATAACTAATATCTTATTCACAAATAATCGTTGTTGGTTAGTTGTTTTTTGGTCCGTAATTACAGGTCTAAATATTCAGTAAACCTTTATTGGCAACTTAGTCCTTACCCACCCCTAACCCCTCCAAGGAGGGGAATTAACCTATTCCCCTCTAAGGAGGGGAATTAAACTATTCCCCTCCTTGGAGGGGTTAGGGGTGGGTTTAGTTTATTACTCATAACCAGTCGGGCATTAAAGGGTTCACTGATTATTTACTTATAGATCTTTTCGTATCTCCTTCAAATTTCCTGGTAGTGTTGAGATAATGCAGTTACTAAAGGTAAATAAACCCTGAAGGCTGTGCCTTTTTCTCTGTCACTATCCACCTCAACAAAACCGCTATGGTCAGCGATTATCTTTTGGGTTATTGAAAGCCCAAGTCCTGTCCCATTTATCTTAGTAGTAAAAAAGGGCGTAAATATCTTATCCTTGATATCTAATGGTATATCTGCTCCATAATCTATAACCTCGACAACCTGAAATTCTTTTGTTTGTAAAATGTTAATTACTACCCTTTCCTCTTCACTACTTGCCTGAATGGCATTCAGGATCATGTTTATAAGCGCCTGACGGATTAAAAGATAGTCTATACTTATTTTCGGCAGATTGTCCTGAAGTTCTAAAGTAATATTTATCTTTTTCTGCCTAATTTCTTCCGCTAGACAGGCAAGTGATTCTTTTACCAATTGATTTAAATCATACAAACTAAAATTCAGTTTTGATGGTCTTACAAAATCAAGAAATTTTTTCATGATCTCTTCAAATTTATATATCTCCAAAATTACTTGTTTAGTAAATTCAGCTATCCCTGATTCATTAGACGATTTCTTCTGGATCAATTTTATATACCCCTGTATTGCCCCCAACGAATTACGAAATTCATGGGCAATTCCAGCAGCCATTTCTCCTAATGAGGCTAATCTTTCTTTAGTTTTCATTGTCTCTTCCAATCTCTTCACAGATGTGAGGTCAGAGATTAAAAAGATTACACCTAATACCCTATCCAGGTTATCTCTTAATAGCGATGTTCTTACCCCTATCCAGGTAGACTCTCCGCCTAAAAACGGAAATGAAAATTCTTTTCGATTATAAACCCTGCTGTTAATTATCGCCTCTTTCCAAAGGGCAGAAAATTCAGGATAAGCCCTAAAAATTTCTTGATAAGACATATTTTTTATCTCTCGTTCTTTTATTCCTAATATATTTTGGGCAGCCTCATTAAGAGTAGTTACTTTACCTTTTGTATCAAAGGTTATTACGCCACTTGTAAGACTTTGAAGGATATTTTGGTTATAATTCTCTACCTCTTTAATTTTTTCCTTAGCTTCAAGATTTAATTGCGCTAATTTATCCCCCCTGGCCTTTACCTCCCCTAATGTCCCATGAAAAGTAGTTAATAATAAATCTAACTGCTCTTTGTTTTGAGGCGTAACCTTGTTTATTGACTTCAAGGCCTTTAACAACCAAAATAGAAGATAGCAAATTACTACAACTAATGTAATAATGCCCAAAAACTTTAGATATAAAACATTTCTGGGAAAATTGTTTTGAGGTGGTCTTTTTAAAGAGGTATATGCTTGTGTAAATAATGAACGAATGATGAATGATGAATAAAAAAAGATTAGTTTAGACACTTTAGCTCACTTTTAAGCACTTTTTATCTTATTATACTCCTAACATTATAAGCCCCATAGTTAAAATACCACTGAATAATCTGGGTTCCCCAAAAGACAGCAATAACTGCACCTAATGATAAAAAAGGACCAAATGGGATTGGATCTTTTCGGCCTTTAATTTTAAGTAGCAATAAGACGATGCCTACAATAGAACCTAAAAAAACGCCTATAAACACTGTTAATAAAACCATCTTCCAACCCAAAAAAGCCCCGATCATTGCGTTTAATTTTATATCACCTCCACCCATTCCTCCTTTACTTAAATAAATCACTATAATAAATATTCCGCCCCCTATTAAAACCCCAAGGATGGATTCAAAAAAGGTAATAGGTAAGATAAGACTGGTTAATAGTCCTATAACAATCCCAGGCAAACTAATCCGGTCAGGGATGATCTGGTATTCAAGATCAATCATAGAAACGGTAATAAGCCCCGAAAAAAGGATAAGATATGGGAAAAGTTGAATAGATAATCCAAACTTAAGATATAAACCGAGGAACGCTATTGCAGTGATTAACTCGATTAGTGGATATCGTAAACTAATCCTCTCTCCACACCATCTACATCTTCCTAGTAAAAACAGATAACTTATGATTGGGATGTTATCGTAAAATCTAATCGGTTGTTGACAATTAGGGCAGTGCGAGGGAGGATAAATTAGAGACTCTTTTTTAGGAATACGATATATACATACATTTAAAAAACTACCGATACAACTTCCAAAAACAAAAAAAAACAGGTAAAATAATGGGGCGGTTATGTTCGTCATCTATAATTCACCTTATATTTTTTGAATTAATTGAAGTACAAGAAAGGCGTAAAAGCCAGCAAAAACGTCATCCAGCATTATTCCAAAACCCCCGTTTATCTTTTCCATAGCTCTTGCAGGATAAGGTTTAAGGACATCAAATAAACGGAAGAAAAAAAATCCTACTAATATATACCCAATTTTATTTGGAACAAACATCATAGTGACTAAAAATCCTACTATCTCATCAATAACAATATAACCACTATCTTTTTGCCCAAAGATTATCTCTGCCTGTGTAGATACCCCTACCCCAACTAAAAATAAACTAACTACTAGAACAAGGTAAAGCCCTGAAGAAAATCTTGAAATTATAAGAAACAATATTATGCCTACAAGTGTTCCAAAAGTACCTGAAGCAAAAGGAAAGTATCCTGCATATAAGCCAGTTGCAATTAATTTGATAAATTCCTTTTGATATTTTTGTTTTTTTTGCATATGTTTATTGCCTCATCAACCTACATTATTGATCAAAACCTAAATATCGAGATGGTTCATCTAATTGTGATTCTGAGGGGTATTCTTTCGGTTTTCTTTCTGCTTGTCGTAACTAAATTAAGAGTGCAGGGCCCTTAATCCCTGTAGAGACCAGGAAAAAACTGTTGGGCAAAACCGAAACAATTTTTTCTATATCACAGCGATTTGAACCATCCCTAAATATTAGTTTCACGGTTAATGTTTTAGACCGAAAAGACAATCTTCTTTAACTATACCATTGCCGAGAACGTCTAGTAAGCCAATAAAAACCCCCATAAAAGAAGTACTTCCAACGGAACTAAAATAGTTTTTTTATTTTAGTTCCGTTGGAAGTACTTCTTTTAAAGCAGCCAAAGCCACTTCAAGTTCAGCAGATGATGGTTCCCTTGTGGTTATCTTTTGGATAAAAGAAATCGGAAGGAGGATTAATTTTATCCATTTTCTATCTTCGTATTTAAAACTTATAAATAACAGTTCATAAGCTATACCCAACATACCAATAAATAAGATCATCTCTGAAAATATCTGGACAATTATTCCTTGATTACCAAATCTAATACCTATTATATTTAAAAGTAAAATAACTTTAGAAAAAGCTATCCCAACTTTGTTAAAGAAAAACTCGTATAACCTAGTCGGCATTAGGACATCCAGGAGAATAAGAAAAGCTACTAAATTTGTCCCACACCTTGAAGCTATGGGAGAGTATCTATTAACTGCCTCAAGGGTTAGATCATCCCCTGCTAAAAATGCCTTTATCACCTTATGTTCAGCGCCATGATAAAAAAGACACCTCTCACCCATAATAAAAAGAAAAAAAAGTCTTACTGAAACATATAAGGTTAACAAGTACACAATAAATTGCAATATATAGGGTAACTTTTCTATGGCTATCTCTAGACCTACAGAGAGGCATATAAACAGAATAAGGCATAATACCCCTTGCAAAAAACGTTTTCTTCTGTGAAGATCGATTAAGCCTTCTTTAGATAGTTTTATAAGATTTTTTCTTGATAAACTAAAATTTAGGAAAACTTGATGAAAAACCCTAAGCGATCTAATTAAAGGTATCTTAAAAAAATTAGATTTAGAAGTCTTAACCTCTCTTGAAAAAACCTTGATCTCTCCACTCTTTAATCGAGTAGCAAAAGCAATTCTGGAACCGAAAAGAATACCGACCCCAAATCTACTCGATACTCCGCCAATTTTAGGTTTTATTGGTAAATGCATAATTATACTTACAAAGAAGGAACAAAATAAGAAACTACTTTATGTCTGTTGTAACAAACTCTTAACAAAAAACTTACAACATGAGGAGAATCCTCTGGTTAAGGAATACAATATCAAAATAAAAAAAGTTGTCAATCTTTTATTTACTACCCCTTTGTTAGAGGTTGACAGTAGCTTGATTATTATAGTATTATTCTTTATATAAAAGATGATTGATCGGGGCGTGGCGCAGCCTGGAAGCGCACTAGCTTGGGGTGCTAGTGGTCGGAGGTTCAAATCCTCTCGCCCCGACCAAAAAGTTAGAAGATAACTTCCTTATTTTCCACAATGGAGTAAGTTTTTGGAGAAAAAATATGATGTTATTATTATCGGAGCTGGACCTGCAGGTATATTTGCAGCTTTAGAACTAGTTAATAAAAATAATTTAAAGGTATTAATAATTGAAAAGGGACTGGATATTACGGACAGACAATGTCCTGCTAAGGAAAAAAGCACCTGTTGTTATAAATGCCAACCTTGCTCAATCATGGCTGGCTGGGGTGGGGCTGGTGCCTATAGCGATGGAAAGTTAACCCTTTCTACTAAGATTGGTGGTATTTTAGATAATTACATTGGCGAAGATTATTTATCCGAGTTAATAGATTATGTGGATAGTTATTATGTAAAGTTTGGCGCCCCAGAAAAAATTTATGGGGTTGATAATGACAATATACAAAGCTTGCAACACAAGGCATCCTTACACGATCTTACATTTGTTCCTTCTCGAATTCGACATCTTGGAACAGATAATTGCCTGATAATTCTTAAAAAATTAAGGACTTTTTTAAGCTCAAAGGCTGATATTAAATTTAAAACAGGAGTTGACAAGATATTAGTTCGTGATAAAAAAGCATATGGTGTCTCAACTATAACTGGAGAAGAACTACTAGGTGATTATATTATTATGGCTCCTGGCCGAGAAGGAGCTGACTGGCTTGCAAGAGAAGCAAAAATATTAAAGCTTTCTGTTCAGAATAACCCTGTTGATATAGGGGTCAGAGTTGAAGTCCCGGCAGCAATTTTTGAACCTTTGACACATGGCTACCACGAAACCAAATTAATCTATTATTCGAGACAATTTGATGATAAAGTAAGGACATTCTGTGTTAATCCCTATGGTGAGGTAGTAACTGAGTATTCTCATGGGGTTTGGACTGTTAATGGACATAGTTTTGCTCACAAAAAAACAAGATATACCAATTTTGCCCTTTTAGTAAGTACAACCTTTACTGAACCATTTCATGAGCCTATAGCCTATGGACAGTACCTAGCTAAAATGACAAATTTCCTTTCGGGAGGAGTACTCATCCAACGACTCGGTGATATAGAGGCAGGCCGAAGATCTACACCTGATAGGATTAAAAAAAGTCCTGTCCAGCCTACCTTGAAAGACGCTACTCCAGGTGATCTAAGTTTTGTTATCCCATATCGGTATCTTGTCGATATCTTAGAGATGATCAATAACCTCGACAATTTGGCCCCTGGAGTAAAATCTCAACATACCCTTTTATATGGATTGGAAGTTAAGTTTTATTCCTTAAGGCTCAAAGTATCAACAGATCTTGAGACAGAGATTCAAAATCTTTATGCAATTGGAGATGGAGCTGGTATAACAAGAGGATTAATTCAAGCCTCTGTGTCAGGCATAATTGCTGCAAGAAATATCTTGGGGAAAAGATGAGATTCGATAGATTAAGAGAAAAAATGATTAACGAACAGATTATAGGCCGTGGTATAAAAAACGAGATTATTGTAGAAGCCTTTAGGAAAATTCCACGTCATCTTTTTGTTGAGGAGGCATTAGCTGTAAGGGCATATGATGACAATCCCTTACCAATAGGAGAAAAACAGACGATTTCCCAACCTTACACAGTAGCTCTAATGACAGAACTTTTAGAACTAAAAGGAACTGAAAGGGTTCTTGAGATAGGTTCAGGAAGTGGTTATCAGACGGCAATATTAGCCCAGTTAGTAGAAAAAGTTTATTCTGTTGAAAGGATAAAAATATTAGTAGAAAAGTCAAGAAAAATGATGGATGAACTAAGATACTATAATGTCCAGATCAGCCTAGATGATGGGACATTAGGATGGAAAGATAAGGCGCCTTTTGACAGGATATTAGTAGCCGCAGGCTCACCAGAAGTACCTGAACCATTATTATCCCAATTGGCAGAAGATGGAAAGATGATAATACCTATTGGCGATAAATCCTTTCAAAGATTAACCCTAATAGAAAAAAAAGAGGGGAAGACTATCCAGACTGATAAAGGAGAGTTTACTTTTGTAAAATTAGTAGGGAGACATGGCTGGAATCACGGGGCGTAGCGCAGCCTGGTAGCGCGCCTGCTTCGGGAGTAGGAAGTCGGAGGTTCAAATCCTCTCGCCCCGACCAGGAAAAGAAGATGAGGAGAAGACAGGAAAGCAAGAAGAGGAGAGCGATAGATAAAAGCTGGAATGACGAAACCCAAGGAAACTGCCTTTGATCGTCATTTCTGCAAAGGTAGTAATCCAGATAAAAACTCTAATGGACATTACCAAAAAGTGTCAACGACCTTTTACCCATAGTGAAGGCTGTCAATTTTTGTCTTCTTGTCTTCTTGACCTCTTGTCTTCTTCTTTATTAAAAAGAGTAAAAATTACTAGTTTAATAATTATTATATTATCATTATCCTGTTCTTGTTCAAGGACATTTGCCCAAAAAAATAGTAGAAATAATATAAAAAAGGGAGTTTATCATAAAGTAAAAAAAGGACAGACGTTATGGAGGATAGCAAAGACTTATGCTGTCAAACAAAATGATTTAATAAAGGCCAATAAGCTTAAAGACCCAGGTAATTTAGAAGTAGGAGAACGCTTATTCATTCCAGGAGTTGGAGCAATATTAGAGGTAGATATATATAGAGATTTCAGTCTCCCCTCTATTGTAAAAAAGGAAGATAATAAGTCTTCTTTTATATGGCCGGTTAAAGGTATTATTACTTCTGGATTTGGCCTACGAGCTGATATAAGACATAATGGAATAGACATCAATGTCCCAACGGGTACCCCAATAAAAGCAGCTAATAAAGGGAATGTGAATTACGTAGGCTGTATGAGAGGTTATGGTAACATTATCATCATAAAACATGACAACGACTATCTCTCAGTCTATGCTCACAACAAAAAAAATTTAGTAAAGATAAATGAACGAGTTAAGCAGGGACAAATTATAGGAGAAGTTGGAAATTCAGGTAGAACTACTGGTTCTCATCTCCATTTCGAAATAAGAAAGGGTAAAAATCCTGTAAATCCAATAACTCTATTACCTCCTGATTAATGGAAAAGAATAATGGTAGAAGACAATCAGAATCATTCAGCAGGATTTGAAAAATATGATCCTATAGATAAAATTTCTGAAGAACCTGATGTTACTGACAATAAAAATTATATTAATGATGAAGTTACCCCAACCCAAAAATACTTTAAGGATATTAGTAAATTATCTCTTCTAAGTAAGGAAGAAGAGATTGAATTAGCCAAACGAGTTCGGGATGGAGATATAGAAGCCCGAAGCGAGATGATTCAAGCCAACCTTCGGTTGGTAATTAGAATGGCAAAATACTATCTTAATAGAGGGCTATCTTTTTTAGATCTTATTGAAGAAGGTAATCTTGGTCTTATAAAGGCTGTAGAAAAATTTGAACCTGATAGAGGATACAGGTTTAGTACATACGCAACCTGGTGGATAAGACAATCAATTATTAGATCCCTTGCAAAATACTCTCGTACCGTTAGAGTCCCAATAAGAATGAATGAAGTTACAGTTAGATTTATTAGAATCCTACGTAGCTTAATCCAAAAATTAGGACGTGAACCAACCTCGTATGAAATTTCAAAAGAGATTGAGCTCCCTCAAGAAAAGATCAATGAGATCATTAATACTTTGCAAAAGACTAGCTCTTTGGAAAGCGCTATAGGATCAGGGATTGAAAGTCCTCTAAAAGATGTCCTTGAAGATAGACAGATGTTATCACCTCAAGAAATAGTTGCCCTTGAAAGAAGAAAGGAATTAATATCAACCTTACTTAAAATATTAACAAACAACGAATGCCTGATAATAAAATTAAGATTTGGGTTAGAAGATGGAGAACCTAATACTCTAGAAGCAATCGGACAATCAATGAACCTTTCAAGAGAAAGGATTAGACAAATTGAATCATTAGCCTTAAAAAAACTACATCGTTTTCTAATGCGAGCTGATATTAAATTTAGCGAATTAATATAAACAAAGAAGTTGGGAAGATAAGAAGCGGAGAAATGGAAAGTGAGCAATTACCAAAAACAAAATGCAATTTAAGATAAAAAAGGAGGATGAACATGGAAGGACTAAAAAAATTGGTCAGAGATATCCCTGACTTCCCTAAAAAAGGCGTTATTTTTAAAGACATAACTACATTATTGGCAAATGGACAAGCCTTTAAAAAGGTTGTTGATACTATAGGTGAACGATATAAAGAAAAAAAAATTGATGCTGTTCTTGGAATTGAAGCAAGAGGTTTTATTATAGCCTCGGCTTTGGCCTATAAATTAGGTGCAGGATTAGTGATTGTTAGAAAACCAGGTAAACTACCTTATAAAACTCACAATACTACTTATCAACTAGAATACGGTACTGATGGATTAGAGATACATCAAGATGCTGTCAAGACGGATGATAGAGTATTAATTGTAGACGATGTTCTAGCAACTGGTGGAACGATAACAGCAGCTATAGATTTAGTAAATAAACTAAAAGGTGAGATAGTTGAGTTGGCTTTTTTAATCGAATTGACCTTTCTTAATGGAAGAAAAAAATTAGAAGAATATAATGTCTTTTCAGTAATGCAATATTAGATAATTTCATATGCGCCTGTAGCTCAGTAGGATAGAGCGAGGGATTCCTAATCCCTAGGCCGCAGGTTCGATCCCTGTCAGGCGCACCAATTTTTCAAAGGATTAGCCATAACGGTTAATCCTTTTTTTGTTTAGTGTGGGACTTTTTTACTTCTTCTTCAAATGCGTGAATTACCTCTTGTTGAGTTCTGGCAATTGAATGAATATAGATATCAGTCGTAGACAATTTTTCATGCCCTAGTATCTCCTGGATATCTTTCCTATTAGCCCATACACTATTCATAACTGACGCTGTACAATGTCTGACGTTATGGTATGTAAAATGCTTAACTCCTGCTTTTTTACATAACGTTTTCATTATTTTACTTCTATAGTTAAATGCTTTCCTTGTTACTGGATTAAAATAAACCCATGGTATAGATATATCTCGATTTTGATAGCGCTGTAACATGAGGTCATATAAATGATTCGACATTTTAATACTTCTAGGCTTTCGATCTCCGCCCTTCTTTTTTCTAGTATAGAGTATTATCTGACGTCTTTCAAAATCGACATCTTCCCATTTAAGGTTATTAATCTCATTTACTCTTGCTGCTGCCCAAAAAATTGTCCATAGGTAATCTTTTACTTCATTATTATCAGCCACCGAGATCACAGCTAATATGTCATTTATAGGAGGAACATATTTAGACGTTTCTACACTAGGATATCGTTTAATTCCCTTAGTTGGATCCGAGGAAATTAAATCTTCTTCTATCCCCCAGTTAAATGCGGCTCGTAAATATGTCAATTCTTTATTAGCTGTATAAGCACTTACTTCCATCTTTTTTTTACTTAGATACTTTTTAACCATTTCTTTTGTAATATCAGCACAAAATATTGAAGCCCCAAAAGCCTGACACCATCGTCTACTAAAACGACGGTATTTTACATAATTTTCTCGGCCTTGATAATCTTTAACATGATCTAACCGTTTGGTTAGTAATTCAAAGAATGTTATGGGGGTCTTCACATCTTCCTTTGTCGATAGTATCTTCGGATTTAACACCTCCTCTCTCCTTTTGAATTCTGCTTCTTTTGCTTCTTTCTTGGTTTGGAATCCGCTCTGGCTGTACCTTTTTCCTTCCAATTCGAAGTCGTAACGCCAGACCTTCTTCCTTTTGTCTAAATAAGAACTCATACAGGTCCTCCTTTGATGGAAACAATAGAGAACCCCCGAGTTTCTTAGCACCCAGTTTTTGCCAGTATTTATAAACCCAACTACAACTTTTACCCAAAAACTGGGCAACCCTCTCGACACTCATTAGACATCTTTCCAAAATAATCTTTATTAAAGTAGGAGAGAAGCCAAAAATCTTTGCTTCGTTCGTTAGCGGAGCCTTTTTGAATTTTCTAAGCTTACTTCCCTAAATTACCAAAACTCGCTACGCTCAAACAATGGTA
>JAZDLJ010000322.1:0-2664 GCA_043802115.1 bacterium
CACTACCATGCGAGAATATAAAGATTTGCCAGACATTATTAATCTTATCAAGATTAATAACTTAGAAATAAAAACTGATTCGTTTAAAGAATTATGTTTGAAATACGGTACAGAAGAACTCTACTCTAAAATACTAGACAAAATTTAGATTTTAAAATGGAAAAGTTAAATTTACCTATTATCACGGAAAAAATTCCTCCAAGTAAATCGTTATCTATGGACGATTATATCGAGTTTATAAATTATAATTTAAAATATACCTTAGATAAAAAAGCTTATAAAAAATGGAAAAGATTACAAGCTGTAAAGGTTTCTTTTTCAATGAAATAAATCTGGGTCTTTTTTTTCGTTTCATAATTAATTCCTTTATGTTAAAATAAATCTGAATTCAAAAGAGAATGATTAAAATTTAGGTAAAGTCTCCTAAAAAATTTTAAGATTTCAAAAGGATAAAACAAATTTAACCTATGCAATATTTTCTTATCCTGCAAATAACTCTTTATAAAATCTAATTTAAATTAACTCAGGAGGAATATTTAATGCTAAATCAATCAGTACCCCTTAACAAAGCGACAAAAATTTCAAATAAAACTACAGAAAAAAATATGGATTATAAGGTAAAGGACATCTCTCTTGCAATGGCTGGACGCCTTCAGATTGAAATTGCTGAAAAGGAAATGCCTGGGTTAATGGCAATACGTCAAAAATATGCTGAAGAAAAGCCTTTAAAAGGAGCAAGGATTACAGGGTCTCTTCATATGACTGTTCAAACAGCGGTTTTAATCGAGACTTTGATTGATTTAGGTGCTGATATTAGATGGTCTTCCTGCAACATTTTTTCAACCCAGGATGATGCGGCAGCGGCTATCGCCGAGAGAGGAATTCCTGTCTTTGCCTGGAAAGGTGAGTCCCTTGAAGAGTATTGGTGGTGTCTGAATAAGTCTTTGACCTTTCCTGATGGAAAAGGACCTAATTTGATAGTAGATGATGGTGGCGATGCTACCCTGGTTATTCATAAAGGCTATGAGGGGGAAGAAGGAGATCAATGGTGTAAAGAGCCTGCTACCAATAGAGACGAACAGTCTCTAAAAAATCTTATTAAAGAGGAATTAGAAAAGGATAATAAAAGGTGGCATAAGGTTGTTGAAGAATGGAAGGGAGTCTCAGAAGAGACAACCACTGGTGTCCATAGGCTTATTCAGATGGCAGAAAAAGGGAAGTTGCTTGTCCCGGCTATTAATGTAAATGATTCAGTAACCAAGTCTAAATTTGATAATCTTTATGGTTGTCGTGAATCCTTAGCTGATGGGATTAAAAGGGCAACAGATGTAATGGTTGCTGGGAAGGTGTGCGTTGTCTGTGGATATGGTGACGTCGGAAAGGGTTGTGCTCAATCTTTAAGCGGATTGGGGGCAAGGGTCGTAATCACCGAGATTGATCCCATTTGTGCCCTTCAAGCGGCCATGGAAGGGTATGAAGTTACTACTATTGAGGATATCTTAGAAGAAGGGGATATTTATGTTACCACCACAGGGAATTGCGATGTAATTACCACAAAACATATGGGCAATATGAAGGATCAGGCTATCGTTTGTAATATTGGACATTTTGACAGTGAAATTCAAGTGGATGCCCTAAACAATCTGTCAGGGGTCAAAAAGGTAAATATTAAACCCCAGGTGGATCGTTATGACTTCTCTGATGGTCGTAGCATTTATTTGTTAGCTGAAGGCCGATTAGTTAATCTTGGTTGCGCTACTGGCCATCCTTCCTTTGTTATGTCTAATTCTTTTTCCAATCAAACTCTGGCTCAGATTGATCTATGGAAAAATAAGGGAAAGTATCAACCGAAGGTGTATTATCTCCCCAAAAAACTTGACGAAGAGGTGGCAAGGTTACATCTTGGGAAGTTGAGGGCTAAGTTAACTGTCTTGACTAAAGAACAGTCAGATTATCTTGGGATCCCAGTTGAAGGCCCTTTCAAACCCGAGCACTATAGATATTAATTTAGCTGGTTACAAAATAATTACACAAAATGATTGAACCATACTACTCCAAGTTAGGTTTTTTTGCGGTCAGGTTAGTTTTGTAACTAGCTGTTTAGGCACAAAGTAGCAAAGGCACAAAGGGAAAAAACTTAAAAATTTTGTGCCTTAACATACTGATTTTTAACTAACACAATCAGGCATCCTTCATTCACCAGTTTACACTTTTAAAAAAGATTATTTTCACACAGAGCCGCAGAGATCACAGAGAATAATGCTTACTGTCAAACCTCCTGAGATTTATCGCTTTTGAGGGTAATTTGTATTAAAAACATAAAAAAATCGTGCTAAATAGTAAAGAGGATCGCTAATGTCTCCACAATAACTAAAAATATCCTCATTAGATCGGATTTAGGGGAGCAGTTTTCCTAAATCCGATATAATCAGGTTTTGCTTTAGCCCTGAAAGGGCGTTATGTATCAGCCTAGGGCAACGCCCCATAAGCGCTGCCTTAAGGATGAGGATATTGTTGATAAAAATTTCTAAATTGCTACACGATATCTTTTGCTTAACGTAATTGTCTTAATATTTATAGTCAGTTACAATAATTTTTTATTTTTAACCTAGGGCATTTTTAAATTCATTAAAAATATTTCTATACTGTTTTTCCCCGAAGGGG
>JAZDLJ010000332.1:0-2748 GCA_043802115.1 bacterium
AAACAGAGGCAATTTTACGGGAAGCTGCACTAAGAAAATTTATAAAAAGCCTACTAATAACTCACTACAGCAAAATTTTTGTCTTCTCTTGCCTCTAGATACTTAGAGAATACGGTATTTATTTTGGAAAGATGTCTAATACACAACTTGAAATAATTCTGATTATAACGGATTTATTAGAAAGAAAAAATTCGAAATACGAATGTCAGATTACATTTTTTTAAAAGATTGCCACAGAGGACAAAGAGTTCACAGAGAAAAAACAAAATAAAATAATACGTTACTTGAGAAATCTCTGCGAACTCTGTGTCCTCTGTGGCAAAAAATATTTTAAAAGTGTAAACTAGTTAATGAAAGATACCAAAGTTTATTATAAGAAGATTAAAAGATAAATACAATTATTCTCCTTTTTTTTGATCTTCTTCATTAACAAATCCTCGGTAATTGCTCACCAACAAGCATATCTACTATCCTCATACCCCCAATCCTTGTCTTCATCCTTACCAGATTCGGATGATCATCCACCACTTCTCCTATAAGAGCTGCATCCTGGGCTAAAGGATTTTTTCTCATTGTTTCTAAAACAATCTCTGCCTGATTCGGAGGGACAATGGCAATAAGTCTGCCTTCACAAGGACTATATAAGGGATCTAGCCCAAATAACTCACATGCTGCCGCTACCTCCTCTTTTAGAGGGATAGACTCTTCATCGATTATTATCCCTACCTTAACTTGTTTGGCAAACTCATTTAAGGTAGTACCTAAACCTCCTCTAGTTGGATCTCGCATCGCATGGATATCGTTACCAACTGCGAGCATATCCTGGACTAAAATATTTAAAGGAGCAAGGTCTGACTTAATTTGTTTTTCAAATTTCATCCTTTCTCTCTCAGCCATTATTGCTATGCCATGATCACCAATAGTCCCACTTACGATTACCTTATCTCCTGGTCTGATATTTAAAACTGAGATAGATATATCCCTTGGAATAAATCCTATCCCCGCAGTATTGATAAAAATTTTATCCACTGCCCCCTTATTGACCACCTTAGTATCTCCAGTAACAATCTGAACATCGGCTTCTATAGCTGCTTTCTTAATAGATAAGACAATCTTTTCTAAATCCGCAACTAAAAAGCCCTCTTCAATAATGAAAGCCAGACTGATATATTTTGGGATAGCTCCACCCACAGAAAGGTCATTGACAGTTCCAAAGACAGCTAATCTCCCGATATCTCCACCTGGGAAAAAAAGCGGATTTACGACAAAGGAATCTGTAGTAAAGGCTAATTTTGTTCCATTAATCTCAATTTGCGCTTGATCATTTAGAAGGTTTAAAAAAGGGTTAGAAAATTTTGAAACAAAAAATTCATCTATAAGTTCGTGCATAAGTTGCCCGCCACTACCATGGGCGAGCATAATTCTTTCGTATTTTTTCATTGAAAGGTTCCTACCCAGCAATTCTCATATTGAAACACAAAGTTTTTTTAAGATTTTTTTTTGTTTTTTCCTTTGTGTCTCTGTGCCTTTGCTACTTTGTGCCTTAACAGTTAGTTACAAAATTAACCTGCATTATTTTAGGAAAACCTAAGTTGGAGTAGTATAGTAGGCTTTTTGTAAATTTTCTTAGCGCGGCTTTCCGTAAAATTGCCTCTGTTTGAGCGAAGCGAGTTAGGCAATTTAGGGAAGCAAGCTTAGAAAATTCAAAAAGACTACTTTACGAGCGAAGCAAATTTTGGAGGCACACCAACAAATAAATCAAAATGAGAATTGCTGGTTTCTACCTCATGTCCGTTGAAAATAGTAAGCCGCACAAGTACCTTCTGACGACACCATGCATGGCCCTACAGGTGAATCAGGAACACAAGTAGAAGAAAAGAGGGGACAATCAAGAGGTGTCTTAACCCCTCTTAAGATGTTACCACAAATACAGTCTGACTCAGCTTGTCCCAAATTCGTCTCTTTTACCTCAAATTGTTTATCCACATCAAATTCTGCATATTCATCGTTTAAAGATAACCCGCTGTCTGGGATTATCCCAATTCCTCGCCAATTAGCATCTTTTATCCTAAAGACCAACGCCATCTTTTTTTTAGCAATGATATTACCCTGATCAGTAACAACACGTCGATAACCAATCTCTACCTCTGCCCTGGCTTCAACAACCTGTTTAACCAGCATGACGATAGCCTGCAAGATATCATTTATCTCGAATCCCGCGATTACCCCTGGAATTTTATATTTAGTTGAAATGAATCTATAGACATCAGCTCCAATAATTGCACTAACGTGACCTGGCAAGATAAAACCATCTATCTCTAATTCTTTTGAGGTTAAAAGGGCTTGAAGGGCCGGGGGAACTAATTTGTGAAGAGAAAGGAGAAAAAAATTTTTAATCTTTTCTTCTTTGGCTCTTAATACAGTAGATGCAATAGTTGGAGCAGTGGTTTCAAATCCTATTCCCAAAAAGATTATTTTTTTATCTTTGTGTTCATAGGCAAGACGCAAGGCATCATGACTGGAATATACTACCTTAATCTGATTCCCCTTTGCCCTTTCAACCTGTAGGCTCGAGCAAGAACCTGGAACCCGAATCATATCTCCATAAGTAGCTATAATAACATCGTCCCGTTGCGATAATATAATTGCCTTATCAAGATCAGAGATCGAGGTAACACAGACTGGACAACCTGGCCCTGAAACTAATCTTATCCATTTTGGGAGTCTAGCCCTCAGGCCACTTTTAGC
>JAZDLJ010000363.1:0-3973 GCA_043802115.1 bacterium
AATTGCCTCTGTTTGAGCGAAGCGAGTTAGGCAATTTAGGGAAGCAAGCTTAGAAAATTCAAAAAGACTACTCCAACGAACGAAGCAAAGATTTTTGTCTTCTCACCCGCAAGATTATTTTGGAAAGATGTCTAGTATATACTACTCCATGTTAGGTTTTTCTGAGGTAATGCAGGTTAATTTTGTAACTAGCTGTTTTAGGCACAAAGGAAAAAAATAAAAAAAATTTAAAAACTTTGTGCCTTAACATACTGGTTTGAACTAACAAAATCGCTTGGAAAAACCTAAGTTGGAGTACTATACAGCGAATAAATATTCACCCACGTAAATATTTTACTGACCTAAAAGTTCAATTTTAACCCAGTTGTAGTATCATATCCTAAGCCAAACAGGGTATCTTTGTCAATTATACCAGGCTCCTAGATTATGCTTGCGCCAGAAGTTAAAATATGTTAATTTACAATACCGTAAGGTAATAGATTTAATTATTAGCACCTAATAATATTGAAAATAAGGAGGATTAGAGTTATGTCTCATAATGAACAGGAGGATAAAGGATTCAGGATATCTGATCGAAGAATGCTGAAAGAAGATGGAACAGTTAGATGTCAAGAAGAAAAAAAGAAGGAGACTCCGTCTCAACAACAACAATCAAGAGAAAAAATTGAAAAACAAACTGATCAACAACAACCAAAGCAGGATTATTTACCAGAGGTAAATTTTATCTCCCTTATCTATTCTTTAAGTACCTCTGCTTGGGTTCAATTAGGTCTGGTTCCTGACCCAACCAGCAATTTGGCCCATAAAAATTTAGGGCAAGCTAAACAAACAATAGATTTATTAAACATCTTACAAGAAAAAACCAAGGGAAATTTAAATAAAGAAGAAGATCAATTTCTTAGCGAAATACTTTATGATCTTAGGCTTAAATATGTTGAGGTGAGTTCATAAAAAGATAGGGCTCCTCAACATTATTTTTTCTTCTCATTCTTTATCTTAGGGATAAAGATTTAATAAATTATGGATGACTATTATGTTATTTTAGGATTAAGAAAACCTCCAAGTAGCAAAGAAATAAGAGCTGCCTATCAACGGCTTGTGGCTAATTATCATCCCCATATAATCAACGAACTTAGCAAAGAAGAACAGGCACGTATTAAGATAGAATTGCAAAAAATTAAAAAAGCCTATCAAGTCCTCTCCGATCCAACAAGAAGGTTTCAATACGATAATTCCGCCTTTAACATGATTATTGCTAAATCAAAAAAGGTAGAAAAAGTTAAAGGAAAACCAAAATCATCCTCGACTCCAACCTGGTTAATAAGTTATGCGGATATGATGACCCTTCTTTTAGCCTTTTTCATCATGCTTTTTTCATTTTCCACATTAGGAGAAAAAAAGGTTAAAGAAGTATTGAAATCTATAAAAAAGACTTTTAATACTTCACAACTTTCTGATTCTTTACAAAATTTAGGACCAAAAATTGATTTGAACAACTTGAATAGCCTTAATCAAAATTTTATTAAATCACTTAACGAAATGGAGAAGTTTTTAATAGGGACAGGATTGGAGGATAAAGTAATTATCACGACAGATGAACGAGGAAAGGTTATTACTATCTCGGATCCCTTTCTTTTTGAAGAAGGAAAGGCTGATATTAATCCAGATGCCTACCCCCTTTTAGATCAAATAAGTCTGATGATTAAAAATTTTTCTTCTCCTGTTACTATTGAAGGTCACACTGACAATCAACCTATTCATACAGAAAGGTATCCTTCCAATTGGGAATTGTCTATAGCAAGGGCTATGAGTGTTCTTAAAAGATTTACTGAATACAACGAAATACTACCGTATAAATTATCAGCTGCGGGTTACGGAGAGCAAATGCCTATATACCCGAATGATACTCAAGAGCATAGGACAAAAAATCGAAGGGTAGAGATTGTTTTCAAGGGATGGTATAAGTAAGATAAGAAGATGAGATAAGATGAAAATTACTGATAAAAACTTAAAATTGGTAACTATACCAATAAGTGAAATCGATGAAAGTGATAAGAGATTTAGAATAAGGGCCGACATCGAATTAAAGACAATGATTTCGTCAATAAAAAAAATTGGGCTCATTTCACCTCTAATATTAATACAAAAAAAATCTACTAGACTATATACAATAATATCTGGGTTTAGACGATATCATGCCCTTAAAAAAAATAAGATTAATTTGTTAAAAGCTTATATTATTATTAATGACTGGAATGAAAAAGATTTATTTAATCTAGTCTTATCCGAATTTTTAAGCCACAACCAACCGAATGTTATAGAAAAGTCTATCATTATAAAAAAATTAGAAGATTTTTATAATCAGAATACGATCGTTAACAAATACTTCCCCCTCCTTAACTTAAGCCTTTCACAGCATATCTATGAAAGGACATTACCTTTAAGCAGGTTAAGTAAAAAAATATGTAAGGCTATTATCCAGGGACAAATTCATCAAGATATTGGATTAATCCTTGCCAGATTAGACGTGGCGGAACGAAAATTACTGTTTAATTTTTTAGTTCAATTAAATTTTAGTGTGAGTAATCAGTTTAAGTTAGTAGAAATACTAATGGAGCTCTCTAAAAGAGACGATTGTAAAATTTCAGAGATTATACTTGATGAAAAGGTCAATAAAATCTTAGCGGACAGTAACGTAGATCAAAAAAAGCGGAGTGAAAGAATTCTTAACTTTTTGAAAGAAAGAAGACACCCTTTACTAACCAAGGCTGTTCACAAATTTGAAGAAAATAGAAGGCAAATTCATCTCCCGCCTGAGATATCGTTTACTCCGCCTCCTTTTTTTGAGGGGCCAAATTACAGGATAAATTTTCAATTTAAGAATCTCATTGAACTCCAGAAGAGATTAAAAGAACTGGAGAAGATTAGTATGACAGAAGCGCTAAAAAAAATTCTCCAGTAGAGTAGGTCTTTTGGGAAGTAAGTAACTGACCATAATTACTTATAACTTTTGCGTAAGCGACTTCGGTTACTTTTTCTAAATTTTCTTAGCGCAGCTTTCCGTTAGAAATTGCCTCTGTTTGAGCGAAACGAGTTAGGTAATTCAGGGAAGCAACCTTAGAAAATTGAAAAAGTAACCTCTGGAGCCAAGCAAAATGTTATAAATTTTTATGGTCGCTTGCTTATCATAACTTTTTTATTGTGGAATTATTAAATTTATACTATATTAATATGGCTTTTTTAAAATCATCGTTAAAGATAAGGAGGAGATAGTTATGATATTCGTTCCCAATAGAGTTTTTTTTACAAAAGGGGTCGGAAGCCACAAAGATAAATTAAGATCCTTTGAACTTGCTTTAAGGGATGCGGGTATAGAAAAATGTAATCTGGTAAGGGTTTCTAGTATATTTCCTCCAAATTCTAAAATCATCTCAAAGAATCAAGGGATAAAACATATAATTCCTGGTATGATTACCTACTGTGTTCTTAGTCAGTGTTGTAGTAACGAGCCAAGAAGATTGCTCGCTGCTTCAGTTGGTTGTGCCTTACCAGCAGATAAAAACGCTTATGGTTACATTAGCGAACATCATGATTTTGGAAAAACTGCTAAAGTGGTAGGTGATTACGCAGAAGATCTAGCAGCAGCTATGTTAGCTTCTACCTTAGGGGTAGAATTTGATGAAGAAAAGGACTGGGATGAGAAGAAGGAGATCTATCGGATAAGTGGTAAGATTGTAAGAACTACCAACGAAACTCAATCGTGTATTATTAAAACATCTGATTATACAACTGTAATAGCTGCAGCAGTTTTTTTATTTGATAATGATTAATATATATACTAGACATCTTTCCAAAATAATCTTGCGGGTGAGAAGACAAAAATCTTTGCTTCGTTCGTTGGAGTAGTCTTTTTGAATTTTCTAAGCTTGCTTCCCTAAATTGCCTAACTCGCTTCGCTCAAACAGAGGCAATT
>JAZDLJ010000378.1:0-3288 GCA_043802115.1 bacterium
ATATTATGGTTCTTTTTTTGAAGAAAATAATACCGATTTTTAGTAAGAAAACCCTCTTTTCACTAAAAATTAGATAAAAATCGAAATTTTTTTGTTAAATAAACCTTGTAATAATTTGATTTTTAAAAAGATTTATGTCCCATGTAACTACACCAGTGCCGCATCCTTCATTTGTTAGCTTACATTTTTAAAATGTCTGAACAAGATTAAAGGATTCCAGGATGGACAGGATTAAAGACTCAATAGCATAAATCCTGTTAATCCATAAATCTTGAAATCGTGTTTAGACATTAGATTGGTTGTCTTACTTAACTGTTCCTGGGAACAGTGGTTAAATGTTAGCAAATTTTCTAATCGTTGTCAAAAAATAATGCCTACTCTACGCACATGGAGAAAAACGGGTTTTTTTATGATGTTGCAATTTGATGTTTCTTAGGATAAAATTGTTAGTATAGAATGAGCATTTATCTAGGAGAAATTATTTTTCCTTTGAGTAGTAACAATAAATACTAATTATATCGGATTTAGGGGAGAAACTGTAAATTCAATATAATCATGATGTTTTTTTCTCCGAAGGGGAAATTTAAAATGCGTTTACCTTCTTCTAAGTCAAATTAAAATAATAAATACAATTTGGTCACAAATTGCAGAAGAGGCATAAATAACGGATAATTAACCATAAGCAACAGATATTTTCCAGATTTAAAAATGAGTATATATATTGAATTAACCAAAAAGTTTAATCAAGGAAAGTTAAGGACAATAATTTGTTCTGGACAGGCAGTAGTACTGCATCATCTGGCAATTATGAGCAAAGATGGGGATTGGATTGTCCATGAGGATGAGGAATCTTTAAGTTATATTTTAAAAGTTCTATCAGATTACAAGGCTCATTATAGGTTTGGCGCTCCTTTTGATATATGTTGGATGAAAGGTGGGTGGAGTTCACATTTTGAATTTAGTTATAATAAGTTAAGGATTCGTACTGATTTTTTTACGCGTCCTCCTAGGATACTTGATTTTAATAGAATCTGGGAGGAACACGAATATGCTGATGTCCCTTTTGTGAAGGCGAAGGACCTAGCAAGGTTAAAGAAGACAAATCGTGAGAAGGATTATGTGGTTATTGGCGAGCTTGCACGCTTAATGGAAAATCCCAAGGAGCAGCTTTTATATGCGAGAAGCGCCAGGGATATCTTAAGTCTTGCAGCTAGATATCCTCAATTGGTTGATGAATTAGCAATAGAACGGCCTCTAATAAAAAGATATCCTGAAGGGAGAGAAAGATTAGAAGAATTATTAGATGCTGAAAAACGCCAATTAATTCATGAAAATGAAAGACGTTTGGCTATGTACATGAATGCATCGGAGGAGTGGATGTCTCTATGGCCATCCTTAAGTAAGAGAATTGAAGGTAAGTCACTTTTAGAGAGCCATAAAATTATTGCAGAAGAGGCGGAAGGAATACTGCCATTTACTCCTATGGAGGTGGTTGGTAATGGATGAAATGAGGGATGAATTCTTAAGTAGTGAAGACCTTGATTTGCGAAATTTAACCAAGGAAGAGTTATATGCTTATTGGGATCTTTGGCTCGAACAGGCACAAGCAACCAATGACCTTGATCGCTATACTTACTCACATGGGGTGTTTGTTTTTGAGCCACATTGTGGGACATAAATTAAACAATAATTATCTCTCCAGGATATTTTAGGATAAGCGGTGCTGTATAGCACCGCTTATCCTTGTTTTGGTAGTTATACCACAATCCTTCAATTAATTATGTCCCTACCTGCCTAATACACTTGTTCCCAGGATATCTATAGTAATGCTTTTATAATTTATGTTGTTTCCCTCTTTTGTCTCATAAACATTGTTATCGCCATCTACCTTAACCATAAGATAGTAATTGCCAGCAACTATGCCTGTTGGGATTGTCAACACAATGCTGTCTGTGTTATTAACACCTGCAGCAAGGGCAGGGATTGATCTTTGGCCAAGATAGATATCTGTAGTTTCCCAGGTTTTGTTAGCTGAGAGATAAAAATATGTTTTGGAGGAGATTTTTGCATCACCTCCGCCGTTATTAGTAGTAGTATCAGAAACTGTAATAGATTCACCAAGTTTAGCAGTATTAGGAGCAGACATAGTGAGGCTGTAAATATCAGGGCCTATTGTGACAAGTGTGCCGGTTGTTATATTATTAGCTTCATTTGTCTCAGAGACGCTATTATCCCCATCTGTCTTGGCTATGAGATAGTAGGCGCGAGTAGCTGTACCTGCTGGAACTGTTAGGCTGGTGCTAACTGTGTTACTGGTACCGGCAGTAAGAGCTGGAACTGTTCTCTGCCCAAGATAGATAACAGTAGCTTCCAAGGTTCGGTTGGTTGAGAGATAAAATTTACTAGTTGAACTTCCTACATCACTTCCCCCTTGATTTTTTATAGTATCAGAGAATGAGATAGTTTTACCAGCGCCGCATAGATAGGTGAATATCTACTTGACCCAATATATTGAGGCCAGCCCTCTAAAATATCATCAGTTGCATAGACAAATATCTTTATAATATCTTCTAAATTATATCCATGTGAATCAGTAACAACTAATTTGAGGTAATGGCTCCCTTTTGTTAAGGTGACTTGAGCGAGTTCTCCATTATCTACATATTCACCACTTCCAATCTCTTCCCAATTAGAGAGATAGGGGTTCTCCTCGGTGGAAGATAGTAACTTATAACTTATACCTGTAGCATGTCCCTTTATAGACCATAGTTCTTGTACAATAGAATTATTTGTTGGATTTGTAATTTTAGCTATAGCAGTTGGAGGAGGAGCTACATTTAGGAGAGCTGAGGTATTCAAATAACCCGCACCAATATATTTTTCTGAAATAAGATCTGAACTTACAAAAGTTCTTAAAATATTTCTTACCTGTTCAAAATTATAAGTGGGATATTTGGATAGTAAAAGGGCTGCTCCACCAGCAATATGTGGACAAGCCATTGATGTACCACTTGCGTAAAAGTAATCTTTTCCTACAATCTGTGAGTCAACAATACCTTTTCTTGATTTTAGTGAGAGTATATCTACGCCAGGTGCTGCTATATCAATAAGACTTCCATAGTTCGAGAACCAGGCTTTTTCGTTCATATAATAGACATCTTTCCAAAATAAATACCGTATTCTCTAAGTATCTAGAGGCAAGAGAAGACAAAAATTTTGCTGTAGTGAGTTATTAGTAGGCTTTTTATAAATTTTCTTAGTGCAGCTTCCCGTAAAATTGCCTCTGTT
>JAZDLJ010000382.1:0-2902 GCA_043802115.1 bacterium
ACTAAAAAATGGGTTAATTGTTTGTTTTTTTAATATTTATTAGGCTTAACGTACCCTCTTATTAGTAAATTTTAGTATTTAAAAGTAAAATACAAGTAATACAGATAGTTAATAAACACGGAATTATTTTTGAAATCTGTGCTTGTTGTTATTTGTGTATTTGGGATTATGGGTTTTTTTACAATGGGCAATAGGACCTGGGAAGCTATTTCACAGATGCGGATTAGATATATATTCCTTGCCTGTGCTCTCGGAGTAAGTTCTATCTCCATTGAAGGAATGATCTTGCAGATCCTTTCTCGAACTGCTTCAGATACAAAAGTTAATTTTTTTTATAGTGTAAAAAGCATCCTATGTTTTATCTTTCTCTCAGCGATTACCCCTACTGTTACAGGAGGTGAACCGCTAATGATTTATATGCTTAATCAGAAGGGTATTACTGTTGGAAAAGCTACGAGCATTACCATTATTCGAGGTTTAGTGATTGTTGCGACTCTAGCTATTGCTGCCCCTATTATTATTTATTTTCATGGAGATATTATCCAATATTCAATCTTAAAAAATTTATTTCGTTATATTGCCATCTTGCTTTTTTTAGTAGTAAGTTTTTTTGTTTATTCCTTTTTTAATCCCTTAAAAGGTGAAGAATTGGTGCATAAGGTCTGTTTTTGGATGGAGAACCATAAGATCCTGAATAGGTATTTTAAAAAATTAGATAAAAGATTAAAGACCTGGATTGAAGATTTAGGCAGTACTCTCAAGTGTTTTTTTAAATATAAAAAAAAGACTCTGGTGGGAGTTATTATATTAAGTTGTATCTCAGCCAGTTCAAGTTATCTTATTGCCTATGCTATCTTAAAGGGGTTAAATTTTGATGTACCTATTTTACGTATCCTCATGATTCAAGTAGTCCTCCATTTTCTTCTTTATTTTACCCCTACACCAGGAGGGACTGGAATAGCAGAGGCGGGATTCTGTGCGATGTTTGCCTCCTCTTTACCAACACATCTCCTTGGTATTTTTGTCATCCTTTTGCGTTTTTTTACTACCTATATTTGGGTTATTGTTGGAGGAGGATTAATTACCAGGACTATCGGGTTAGATCTGTTAGATAAGATTTCTTCTTCTCAAGGGTGATTAGTTTTTTGGGCGTATATTATACCAGAAAGAAAAGGTTACTCCAAGTTTTTCGTACTCATAATCATCAGGTAAAGGTGAAAAAGGTTGTGCACTTCTAATGGCATTCATAGCTGCACTATCAAGGGAACTATGCCCCGCTGATTCATAAATATACAGATCATTTATACTACCATCCTTATTTATCACAAATTTAATTATTGATATCCCACTTGCACCTAGCCTTGCCATATAGGGTTTTGACCAGGCATTAACAACCTTATTCTTTATCTCTCGACCATACCAGATACATGAAGGAAAATCTTTTTCAAAACTAACTGCTCCTCCACCAACCTCTGAAAAATGTTCGCTCTTAAATTTATCTTCTTTTACATATTTATCCAGTTCGGAGAAGACTTTTGTTAGGTTTAGTCCTTTTTCATCTTGTTCCTGGTTCTCGGTTTTTGGTTCTTCGTTTTTGATTTCTTGCTCTTGGTCATTGGTTCTTGGTTCATGGTTCTCCTCTTTTACGTTTTTTTTAGGTGTTAATTTTTCTGTTACCTTTTTTGGAGTTTTTTTTTCAGGTCGAAGATTTTCTTTCCACGCACTTAATTTAGCCTTTTGGGGTATTTCTAATGGTTTTAATTCAGAATCACTTACTATTTTTTTAGAAGGTTCGTCTAACTTTTTTGTGGCTTCTTTATGATCATTATTTAGTTTCTTTTTTTTAGAAGGCATCTTGATATAATCTACGTCAAGGTATTTGCTTTTAGGTTTTTTAGTAGGGATAGAAACAGGAATAAAGTAAATAAAAATAAATAAAAGTAGATGAATCAATAGAGATAGTATAATAAATAGATAAATTTTATTATTAGCTTTATCCATTGATCTCATTTTATCTTTACACCAATACCGACCTCCATCTTGTATACCGTTGTTGCTTTTTTAGCTATGGCCTGATTCATCCAGCCACTCTGATCACGATAAAATCGAGCAAGACTATTTTCAGGCACAATGCCTAAACCAACCTCATTACTGATTATTATTAGATCATAGTTTAAATCATTAATGCTAGTAATTAATTTATTAATTTCTTGTCGGATATTTTCTTCTGTAAAAGGCAGTTGGGGGGTTGAGTTATTTATTGGTTGAGTCGGAAGAGAATTTTTCAAATTCATCAAGGCTGCTTCAATAAAATTTGAGAGATAAAGGGTTAGACAGTCTAAAACAGCCACTTCTATTTTTTTTTCAGATAATTTCCCCAGGGTTGTTGCAAGATTGAGCGGTTCTTCAACAGTCAACCAATTAGCAGGTCGAGTTTTCCGATGTTTTTTGATTCGATCTCCCATCTCCTGATCTCGTGATTGAGCAGTTGCTATATAGGCGACAGTATTATATCTCTTTGCTAAAGAGATGGCGAAGTTAGTCTTACCACTTCGACATCCACCATAAATAAAGGTTAGGTTTTTCTTCATATTTTGATAATATACTCCTTAACCTTATTAAGTGTCAAGAAAGGTTTGAAAGATGAAAGATGGCCAATTTTTAACGGGAAGCTTCACTAAGAAAATTTTGAAAAAGCAACCTAAGTCGCTTACGCAACAGCAATTCTAATTTTGAGTTTTTTTAAGTAAGATGTGCCTCCAACATTTTGCTGAGTGAGTATTTAGTAGGCTTTTTGTAAATTTTCTTAGCGCAACTTTCCGTAAAATTGCCTCTGTTTGAGCGAAGCGAGTTAGGCAATTTAGGGAAGCAAGCTTAGAAAATTCAAAAAGACTACTCTACG
>JAZDLJ010000385.1:0-4941 GCA_043802115.1 bacterium
TAGCAAAGCTTCCCGTTAAAAATTGCCCATGTTTGAGCGAAGCGAGTTAGGCAATTTAGGGAAGCAAGCTTAGAAAATTCAAAAAGATTACTCAACGAACGAAGCAAAGATTTCTATAAACGCATGCAAAATACGTACCAAGAAAAACCTAAGTTGGAGTAGTATAGGAGCAAAAAGAATTTTTTTTAAATTTATTTTTTGCATACCTTGTGATATTATAATCTCACTCCTGCAGAGGATAGGGCAACGCTGGGAAGCGACCTGAGCGCTGAGCAGAAGAACCATTTTTTGACAATTGAAAAGATGTCTAATCAAAAAAATCTTAATACCTATGAGTTAATCCAAACATTCGATAAAACTGAATGTTGGGATTAACTCATAGGTATTAACACACTAAACTTACTCCCTTGCTTAATCTGACTTGAAACCTCAATCTTTCCACCATGCTCTTCTATTATCCTATAAGCAACGCTTAAGCCCAATCCTGTTCCATTCTTTTTAGTAGTAAAAAAAGGATCAAATATATTTTTTAAGGTTTCTTGAGTCATTCCTGTTCCATTATCCTGAAAATTAATTTTTACATAAGACCTGGTATTCAATTCAGTGGTCGAGATGGTTACTTTTATAACTCCCCGTTTGGTCAAAGCTTCTAGGCCGTTAAGAATCAGGTTTAAAAAAACCTGTTTAAGCTGATCAGAATCCCCTGTTAATTTTATAGCTGATGCATCATTTAAAACTATTCGAATCCCATTATTATAGATAGGAGATTTTTTAACTAAGGTGATTGTCTCCGACAACAACTCATTTACATCAATATTGTTCTGCAAACTTAATGGGTTAGGTCGAGCAAAATTTAAAAATTCAGTAATAATAAGATTTAGTCTATCCGATTCTTTTATTATAATATCCATTAGTTTTTTACTATCATCAACTAGATTAAGCTCGTCTCTCAAAAATTGAACAGATCCTCGAATAGAGGCAAGAGGATTTCTAATCTCATGGGCCATCCCAGCGGATAACTCACCTATAGCAGCCATTTTATCAGTCCTTTTAACCTGTTCTTCCATTCTCTTTAATTCGGTCAGATCCTGAAAAGAGATAACCAAACCTGTATTCTGATTGAGGTCGTTTTTCAAAAAAGAACAGGTAAAACTAAGGAAGAGGGTTTGATTATCCTTAGATAAAAAATCAGTCTGAAATATGTACGACATCGAGTCTAACTTGATTAATAATTCTGCTAAGTTTTTAAATTTGATTAAAGGAAATACCTCGTCCCACTGTCTATCAATAACCTCTTGTTTTGGATAACCTGTTATATCCTCAGCAGCTTTATTAAATAGGGTTATCTTCCCTGTACAATCAGTGACTATAAGCCCACTACTTATGTTTTTTATTATATTTATGTTAAATTTTTGGAGGATGATAAGGTCTTTGCTTTTTATAGTTAATTTATGATGCTCTTTTCTTAGTGTCTCAGCGAGATATCCGGAGAGCAGGGCTACAAGATAAAAATTACATAGGCTAAAAAAAACTGTATAAAAATAATATTCTCCTTTAAAGGGTTCATTAGTAGGGATAAATGGGACATGAATAAAAATTACCCGCTGATACTGTAAATTCGCCATCAAACCATATAATATACTTATTAGAGAGGTTACCAGTAAACTTCCTCTTAGGTATAAAGCTATACTGGCCGAAATAATTGTCAAGATATAAATAAAAACAAAAAAACTTTCAATTCCTCCTGTGATAAAAATCAACAACGTCTCGATAAGTACATCAAAAATAATCTGAACAAAGATAAATTTTATTAGATTCGAAGACGACCAGGTGGATGTCTTTTTATATAAATAACTATAAATAATGGAAAGAAGATAAATAACTGCGGTAATAATATAAAAATGTCTAAGTGGATATGCTGAAGTACCCTTGAATTGTAAAAAAAAAATGGAGCTAAGGAGGAAAGTCGCAATAATCACCCGCAGGATCAAAAACCTTTTTATTTTTTTTATTAGGATATCCTGAGAGTCGGTGTTGGTGAGCATTACACAATATTCCCTGCCATCTTGAATATTGGTAGATACATAGCTACAACAATAAAGCCTACAACTATCCCAAGAAAGACCATTAACATAGGTTCTAACATAGAGGTAAGTACTCCAACAGCAGAATCAACCTCTTCATCATAAAAATCAGCTATCTTAGTAAGCATCGTATCTAAAGCTCCTGTTGTTTCACCTATTGATATCATCTGAGTTACCATCATGGGAAAAATCTTTGATTGTTCTAAAGGTTCTGTGATCGTCTTACCTTCACTAATAGCAATCTTGGCTTTCATAATAGACTCCTCCACAACCATATTTCCTGCTGTCCTGGCTACGATATCCAGTCCATCAAGGATAGGGACACCACTTGAGAGGAGGGTGGATAAGGTACGTGAAAACTTAGCCACAGCAACCTTACGTATTAACATTCCAACTACAGGTAATCTCAAAAATAATCGATGAAAGGCCATTTTACCTTTTTTACTTTTGTAGGAAAGTTTGATAACTATGATTAAGACAATTACAGCTCCTAATACAAGTCCTCCCCCAGTCCAACTTGCTATAAAACGGCTTAAATTAATAACAATTTGAGTAGGTAATGGTAGAGCTGCACCTCCCATATCCTGAAACATCTTGGCAAAGGTTGGGATAACAAATATTAGAAGGCCTGTTACAATTATTAAAGCTACGGCAAGAACAACAGAAGGATAAACCATGGCTGATTTAATCCTTTTTTTTAAGAGCATTGACTTTTCAATGTAAATACACAGCCTACCTAGAATCGTATCTAATATACCCCCGATTTCACCAGCCTCAATCATGTTTGTGTATAAGTCATTAAAAGCCTTTGGATGTTTCCGAAGAGCATCATTAAAAGTTAAACCTGTCTCAACATCTCCTCTTATCTGATTAATATCTTTCGCAAGTTCTTTATTTTCCGATTGTACAGCAAGGACAGAAAGACTCTGAACAAGAGGAAGCCCTGCATTAATCATAGTAGCTAGCTGTTTGGTAAAAATAATTATATCTTTGTCTTTTATCTTCCCAGAAAATCCTGGAATTTTGATCTCAATATCTTTAGGTTTAGCCTTAAGAAAAAGAACTATTACCTGCTGATTCCTTAACGATTTTTGAGCAGCCTCTTTGTTCTCAGCCTCAACTTCACCAGTGACCTCACGGCCTTGTCTATTTTTACCCTTATACTTAAAAACAGCCATCTTGCCCCCCCTTTTTAAAGAAGAAGGCAAGAAGCTGAGAAAAAAACAGAATATTTTTATTCTCGTCTTCCTGCCTTCTCGTCTTCTTACCTTCCTGCCTTCTATCTTTTACTTATGCATTTGAATATTCATAGACGTCCTTTCAATCATTTTAATAATCTCATCAGGAATACTCGATCTTCCAACCGCTTCATCGTAAGAAAGAATTCTTTTTGTGTATAGTTCATACAGACTCTGATTCATAGTTAACATCCCATGTTTTGCCTGACCAGTCTGCATCATACTGTAGACCTGATGGACTTTATCCTCACGGATAAGATTTCTTATTGCGGCATTTGGAATCATTACTTCTAAGGCTAATGCCCTTCCAGAACCGCTCATCTTAGGTATTAACTGTTGTGAAAGTACTCCTTCAAGCACGAAAGATAATTGCGCCCTTATTTGTGGCTGTTGATGAGGTGGAAAGACATCAATAATCCTATTCATAGTTTGAGCGCACGAGTTTGTGTGCAATGTAGCAAAGGTTAAATGCCCAGTTTCAGCAATAGTTAAAGCCGATTCTATTGTCTCAAGATCTCGCATTTCACCAATTAGAACAATATCAGGATCTTCTCTTAAAGCCGATCTTAACGCATTCTTGAAAGATTTAGTATCTGCGTGTAATTCACGCTGGTTTATTAGACATTTCTTATGTTGATGAATGTACTCTATCGGGTCCTCAATAGTAACAATATGGGAATGTTCATCATTATTTATCTTATCTATCATAGCAGCCAGGGTAGTTGACTTTCCACTACCTGTTGGGCCAGTTATCAGGATAAGACCTCTTGGCTTTTCACATAATTCTTTAGCTATCGCTGGTAGACCTAATTCTTCAAAGGTTTTGATTTTATGGGGTATAGTTCTTATAGCCAAAGCCACTGCTCCTCTTTGATTAAAAACATTCGCCCTAAAACGGCTTAAACCTTTTATTCCAAAAGAGAAGTCTAATTCAAGGTCATTTTCAAATTTCATCCTCTGAATATCTGTAAGTACACTATAGGCCAACTGCTTTGTCTCTTGAGCAGCAAGCGGTTGAAAATCAAGAGGAACAAGATCACCGTTTACCCTGATTTGTGGAGGAGAACCAATAGTAATATGTAAATCAGAGGCGTCTTTTTCGATCATAATAGATAACAATTGCTGCAGGTTTGGCATATGCTGCTCCTTTTCACACTTAAAACAGACATAAAGTAGCTTTTTTACTTTATGTCTGTTTCAAGTGTGATTTTTTTTAGCAACGGTTATAAAATAGCTTTTTTATTTTATAGCCGTTGCTAAAATTATCCTTGGAAAATTTTGACCTTTACAATTATACTTTAAACGGTTAATTTTTATACTTTTTTTGTGTTAATTTCGCAATAAAGAGGGTGAGTGGGTATTAAGTAATTATGGTCGATCACTTATCCATATATATTTATACCATATTATTTTTTGATAATGCTAGTAAATTAAACTACTATAGTACTCCATCTTAAATTTTTCTAAATGATTGTGTTAGGGATAGAAACAAAATAAATTAACCCAAATTAGTAATAGATATCTTTCCAAAATAAATACCATATTCTCTAAGCATCTAGAGGCAAAAGAAGACAACAATTTTGCTGTAGTGAGTTATTAGTAGGCTTTTTGTAAATTTT
>JAZDLJ010000386.1:0-6414 GCA_043802115.1 bacterium
TAGCAAAGCTTCCCGTTAAAAATTGCCCATGTTTGAGCGAAGCGAGTTAGGCAATTTAGGGAAGCAAGCTTAGAAAATTCAAAAAGATTACTCAACGAACGAAGCAAAGATTTCTATAAACGCATGCAAAATACGTACCAAAAAAAACCTAAGTTGGAATAGTATAGTTAAAATTTTGATTGGCCATTAAACTTTAAAGGAGCAAAAAAGTGCGATATTTAATAACAGGTGGATCGGGATTTATTGGCTCACATCTTGCTGAGTCATTGTTGAAAGAAAAGACGGAGGTCTATATTATTGATGATTTATCTACTGGAAGTATTGAAAACATCGAACATCTAAAGGATAATAAACACTTCCATTATGTAGTCAATAGTATTATGAATGTCCCTGTCCTGGCAGAGTTGATTGATAAATGTGATACGATCTTTCATCTTGCAGCCGCAGTGGGAGTTAAACTAATCGTCGAAAGTCCTGTTAGGACCATTGCTACCAATATTAAAGGTACAGAAATAGTATTAGATCTCGCTAATAAAAAGAAAAAGAAAGTAATTATCGCATCAACATCGGAGGTTTATGGTAAAGCTGAAAAGATACCATTTAATGAAGAGGATGATCTTGTCCTTGGGTCAACCAAAAAAGGTCGATGGAGCTATGCCTGTTCTAAGGCAATAGATGAATTTCTAGCTTTAGCCTATTGGAAAGAAAAACAATTGCCAGTGGTAGTGTTAAGATTTTTTAATACAGTTGGGCCAAGACAGACTGGACAATACGGGATGGTTATTCCAACCTTTGTTAAACAAGCCCTTTTAGGCCATCCTATTACAATTTATGGAGATGGAAAACAGTCGAGAAGTTTTACTTATATTAGCGATGTGGTTGATGCGACAATAAAATTAGCCAAACTTCCAAAAGCAGTAGGTGAAGTTTTTAACATAGGTAATGGGGCTGAAATAACTATAGAGGAACTTGCAAAAAAGATAAAAGAAGTGACCCTAAGCAATTCAGAGATAATTTATTTACCTTATTCAGAGGCATATGAAGAGGGATTTGAAGATATGAAAAGGCGTGTACCTGACATAAAAAAGCTCAAAGATTTCATAGGGTACAATCCTACTGTTCAATTAGATCAAATGTTAGAAAATATAATTAATCATTTTAAAAAATAAATTTGCTTTTTTCCTAATACATTTTCAACTTTAGGCACTTTAAATGGAAATATCTGTTGGCATATTTTTAGTCATCTTTATATCGTTTCTCGTATGTATTCTTGCCACCCCTTTTATCCGTAATCTTGCTATAAAATATGGAATAATTGATCACCCTAATGATTGTAAGGTCCATTCAGAACCAATAGCCTATCTAGGTGGGTTAGCTATCTATATTTCATCATTTTCAGCCCTTTTTTTTCTCGATAAATTAAATGGACAAATTTTAGCAATTTTCATTGGAGGGACGATCTTAGTTCTAATCGGACTTATCGATGATGTTATAGGTGTTCTACCAAATTCCAAACTCCTTGGAGAAGTTATCGCTTCCTTAATAGTAGCTAAATTTGCAATGGTAAGGGTAGCATTTATCAATCAATCATATATAGCTGTACCTCTTGCATTACTATGGATTATTGGGCTTACTAATGCTTTTAATCTTATTGATAATATGAACGGTTTATCGGCTGGGGTAGCAGCAATTACCTGTTTTTTCCTTGGATTAATTACCTTATTTAATGAACAGGTAAATATTGCTATCGTCTTTTTTGGCCTAATGGCCTGTTGTCTTGGATTTCTAAGATATAATTTTCATAAGGCTGTTATCTTTATGGGTGATTCAGGGAGTCTCTTTTTAGGCTTTATGATCTCAAGTTTAGTAATTGTTGCCAGTTGGCATTCAAGGGCGCCAATGTCTTTGGCTATTCCTATTCTGGTTTTAAGTTATCCTATATTTGATACTACTTTAGTAACTGTTGCAAGATTAATAGAAAAAAGAAGGATATCAGATGGAGGGAAAGATCACTCTTCGCATAGGTTAGTTAAGTTAGGATTTAGTTATACAAGGTCGGTAGTAATAATATATATATTATGTTTTACAATGGGCATAGCAGCCCTTTTAATTAGGAAACTACCTTCCACCTACGATTATATAATAATAGCAGTATCATCTTTATTTTATATCTCTCTTGGGTTATTTTTCATCTTTAAAGTAAAAATTAAACGCAACGAAAAACTTCCCTTAATAAAGAATGGCCATTTAAAGGTTGGCTGAATAATACTTGCAACAGGGATAAAATAACTTTTTCACTTTATCCCTGTTGCAAGTATTATTCCTGCCTCTCCCCTTATTTTTTTAAAAAAAACTGACACTAAGATACACTAATAAAAAATTTCATAAATCTTCTTCTACTTAGGGGTATAATTCCCTGGTTTGAAGGATTTGGCTGTCCCTTAATCTGCCTGTTTTCTTAAAAAAGTCGGCACATCAAGATTACTATCATCGATAGAACGATAACTTGGTGACCCACCAGATACTTTCTTTCTTAATGGTAAAGGTTTTTCAGCAACCTCTCTGGCCATATACTCATTAATATCTATTGCTTTTCCTCTCTTTTTTTCTTCCTTAATTTCGTCCTCAAATCCAGTCGCTATTACAGTTATTCTCACCGTATCTACTAAAGATTCATCTTTAACAGCTCCAAAAATTATATTGGCATCTTCGTGAGCTGTCTCATAGATAGTTAAACAAGCCTCATTAACTTCATGCAGAGTTAGGTCAGGCCCACCCGTAATATTAAGGAGAACCCCCCTCGCTCCATCAATAGAGATATTTTCTAATAATGGACTACAAATAGCCTTCTTTGTTGCCTCAATAGCCTTATTCTCACCTTTAGCATTACCTGTACCCATTAAGGCTAACCCTTTTTCAGACATAATTGTTTGAATATCAGCAAAATCTAAATTAATAAAGCCATGAACAGTAATAAGATCTGATATTCCTTGAACCGCCTGACGTAAGACATCATCTACTATCTTAAAGGCTTCTTCCATTGTAGTGTTTTTTTCAACAACATTTAATAAACGCTGGTTAGGGATAGTAATAAGGGTATCTACGCTTCCTTTTAGCTCCTGAAGTCCCTGTTCTGCATGAATTAATCTTCTCCTACCTTCAAATATAAAAGGCTTGGTGACTACTCCAACGGTAAGCGCCCCTAATTCTTTAGCTAAATTTGCAATTACAGGGGCAGCGCCCGTCCCTGTTCCACCCCCTAGCCCAGCAGTAACAAAGACCATGTCTGCTCCAGTTAAAAATTCAATAATCTTATCTGTATCCTCAAGAGCGGCCTTTCTTCCAGTCTCTGGATTAGCCCCTGCTCCAAGTCCTTTCGTTAATTTACCCCCAAGCTGCATTTTTCTTGTTATAGATGAATGGTCTAAAGCTTGTGCATCAGTATTAGCAATAATAAACTCTACCCCTGTCATACTTGAATTATTCATCCTGTTTACAGCATTACTTCCCCCTCCACCAACTCCTATTACTTTAATTACCGCAGATGGCTCAAAACCATCAAAGGTCAGCATAATTCACCTCCTCACTTTTAAAAACCATAAAGTATTTTTTTACTTTATGGTTTTTAAAAGTTTTTTGAAGTTTGTTTTATTTTTTTAAAGTTTTATACTACTCCAACTTAGGTTTTTCCAAGTTATTGTGTTAGTTCAAACCAGTATGTTAAGGCATAAAGGCACTGTGGCACAAAGTTTTTAAGTTTTTCTATTTTTTCCCTCTGTGCCTTTGTGCCTTTGCTACTTTGTGCCTAAACAGTTAGTTATACAATTAACCTGCATTATTTTAGAAAAACCAAAGTTGGAATAGTGTATACTCCTTTTTCTTATTGATAAAAGCCAGAAATACTTTATAATTATTAACATTATCGTATCCTCTTCAAAAAGTAAGGTAATAATGTTCAGGGCAATTTTTTTTTAGTTTGTAGCCCTGAAAGGGCGTTATATATCCGCCCAGGGCTGATATATAACGCCCTTTCAGGGCTAAAAACTAAACCTGGTTAAATTATAACTTAATTTAGTTACCGTAAAATTTGAAGAGGATACACATTATCTTTCTCCAAAAAAATAACAACCTACTAAAAAACCAAAGTTTAATTCATTTATCCTGAGCAAAAAACGCTCAGGATAAATGAATTAAACTAAATCCTTAAACCACCTAATAACATTCCTCCCAACCTTATGAACAATCCCTTTTGACTGAGATTTCGATACCTTATGTATAGGTTGATTCTTAGATCCATATAGTACTAATCCTACACCAGTAGCATACATCGGACTATTAACAATGTCAATTAATCCTCCAACTCCTTTAGGGATACCTCTGCGTACTGGTAGGTCCACTACCTGTTCAGCAACCTCCGGTAAACCCTCCATAATTGAAGCGCCTCCTGTAATTACTACCCCTGCGGGGATAAGATCTTCATAACCACTATTTTTTATCTCTCTCTCAACAAGACTAAAAAGCTCTTCAGCTCTTGGTTCAATAATTTCACATAACAATCTTCGAGAAAGAATTCGTGGATTTCTTCCTCCTACACTAGGTACATCTATAGTCTCATCTTCATTAACCATAGATGTTATTCCACATCCATACTTTCTTTTTATCTTTTCTGCTTCACTTGTTGGTGTCCTTAATCCCACAGCGATATCATTAGTAAAATGATCTCCACCAATAGAAAGGACAACTGTATGCCAAATGCTACCATCAATAAAAATGGCAATATCTGTTGTTCCTCCTCCAATATCTACAATCGCTATCCCTAATTCTTTTTCGTCAAGTGTTAAGACAGATTCACTTGCAGCTAATTGCTCAAGCACCAGATCTTTTATCTCTAATCCAGCCCTATTAACACTTTTAATAACATTTTGAGAAGATGTTATTGAGCCAGTAACAATATGAACCTCCGCTTCAAGACGAACTCCAGACATCCCAATAGGCTCTTTAATACCATCTTGACTATCAATAATAAATTCTTGAGGTAAGATATGGATTATTTCTCTATCCATTGGAATAGCAATGGCCTTTGCAGCATCAATAACACGATCAATATCGTTTTGACCGATCTCCTTATTTTTTCCTGTAACAGCAATAACTCCCCTGCTATTAAATCCTTTAATATGGCTTCCTGCTATACCCACATAAACATGATCTACTTCAACTCCTGACATTAATTCTGCTTCTTCAACTGCTTTCTTTATCGATTCTACTGTACTTTCAAGATTAACAACAACTCCCTTCCTTAAACCCTTTGATGGGCTAGATCCTATCCCAATAATATCAATACTTCCATCGTTATTTTGTTCACCGACTATAGCGCAAACCTTCGTAGTTCCGATATCCAGGCCAACTATCAAATTGTCTTTTTTTACCAAAACAGCTCACCACCTTTCATCTAACCTTCAATTTTATTCAATTCAACTGGAGATATAAGAAACTAAAGCATATTTATTATAACCTTGTCCTCGTACCTTAAGTCTATATAATTTGTTCTATCCGCATCGTTTCTCAAATCATTCCATATTTGTTCGAGTCTGCCCATTTGATCTCTTAAATTACTTTCTTCCACTTTTATTGAAATTCCATCAATAGCCGTTATAGTTATTTCTGGTTTTATACCTACCTCCCTGACCTTTATTACTATCTTATTTATTTTTGGCAACGGGCTGTTAGATAAATTTTGTAAAACTTTTAAAATTCTGACTACTGGTTCGAATATATCTTTTTCAATGTATTCTCCAACAGTTATTTTTTTTAAGGTAATAACCTTTATGACTGGATAATCATATTTCTTTCTAGAAACAGCTTCCATTAGATATCCTTCCTGGTCTACCAGATACTCTTTATTATCCTGTTCAATATACGCTATAGGTAACCGCTCTGTAATCAATAATAAAATTGCATCTGGTAAATCTCTTTTAGCTATAGCCTCCTTAATCCAGTTATTTTTTTTAAGTTGATTATTAATGGATGATAAATCTATATTGAAAATATTTTCTCCTAAAGTAACTTTAACACGACTTAATATCTCCTTTTCTTCTATATAGTTATTACCAGAAACAACTATTTTATTAACATTAAAATAGGACAACCTTTTAAAAAGATAATCCGATATTCCTGTATAATACAAAGTTGCTATAATTAAACCCAGGACTAGAAAAAACTTAAGCAGCCTCATTTTTTAATAAGTCAGACCTCATTAAATTAACGCCCTACGGGTGGACTCTATTTTGCCCCGAAGGGACAACTCATAAACTGCTCCGAAGGAGCCTCTCATACTAGCCCAGGGTGAAACCCTGGGTAATGATTTCCCCACCAACCCGCACTCTGAAAGAGTGCCTCATATTTTGCTGAGGCATT
>JAZDLJ010000324.1:0-10522 GCA_043802115.1 bacterium
ATTCCTGTACAATCAAGTTAGTGTCAGTGGTTAGTGACACTAATTAAAGAGGAGGGATAATATGGTAAATATGGTACAAGTTACAATTAATGGAAAAGAAATCCAGGCAGAAGTTGGAGATACAATCTTATCTGCTGCTAAAAAAGCAGATATTAACATCCCAACCTTATGTTATTTTGAAGGGCAAAAACCCCAGGGTGGATGCAGGATGTGCGTTGTTGAAGTAGAAGGAGCTCGAGGACTTATGACCTCTTGCTCTACCCCTGTAAGTCAGGGGATGGTAGTCAAAACCTCCTCAGAAAAGGTTATAAAGGTAAGAAGACTTGTCTTAGAGCTTCTCCTTTCTGAAGGTGAACATGATTGCCTCATCTGTGAGGCAAATGGAGAATGTCAGCTCCAGGAGTTGGCCTATCAGTATGGCGTTGGCAATACTAATTTAAAATATGCTGGGGCAAAGAGGAAAAAAGAGTTCGATGAGACAAGCCAGTTTATCATCCGTGATAGTTCAAAATGTATCTTATGCAATAAATGTGTGCTTGCCTGTAATAATAGAGCAATTCATGGCATCCTCTTTAAAAATAACAGAGGATTTGCCACTAAGATAGCCTCTGATGACTGTTCTTTGAATGAAAGTGGTTGTGTAGCCTGTGGAGAGTGTATTCAGGCCTGTCCTACTGGTGCATTATCAGAAAAAAAAAGGGTAGGAATGGGACGCCCATGGGAATTAAAAAAAGTCAATACTACCTGTCCATATTGTGGAGTAGGATGTCAACTTACTGTTCACGTTGATGAAAAAACAAACAGACCTGTCAAGGTTACAGGGAGAAATATTGAGCCTAATGAGGGTATGCTTTGTGTTAAGGGAAGATTTGCCTATGATTTTGCCCTGAGTGAAAAAAGAATAACGAGTCCTTACATAAAAAAAGACGGAAAACACGTAGAAGTAAGCTGGGATGAAGCCCTGGATTATACCGCTACCAGATTAAAAGAGATAGTAGAAAAAAATGGCCCTGATTCGTATGCCGGGGTGAGTTGTGCCAGGAGTACTAATGAAAATAACTATGCAGCCATGAAATTTGCCCGCGCTGTAATCGGTACGAATAATATCGATCATTGCGCACGTACTTGACACGCCCCTACAGTTGCCGGTCTGGCAACTACCTTTGGTTCTGGGGCTATGACTAATTCTATCCAAGAGATACGTGATGCCAAGGTTATCTTTGCTATCGGGACAAATACTACCGAGGCTCACCCAGTGATCTCTTATTATATGAAACAAGCAGTTAAAAATGGGGCTATTTTAATTGTTAATGACCCAAGAAGGATTGATCTTTGTAATTTTGCAGCAATTCATGTTCAGCATAAAGTTGGTACGGATGTTGCCTATCTAAACGGTTTAATGAATATAATCGTCAATAATGGCTGGCATGATGAGAAGTATATTAATGACCGCTGTGAAAATTGGGAAGAGATGAAGCGGGTTATAGACAACTATCCCCCTGAGAAGGCCTCCAAAATTTCTGGTGTGCCAGTTGAACTTATGCAAAAGGTAGCAGAGATAATTAGTAAAAATAAACCAATGTCACTCTGTTATACCCTTGGTATTACTGAACATATCAGCGGTACAGATAATGTCAAGAGCTGTGCCCATCTACAGATGATCCTTGGGAATGTGGGAGCTTATGCCAGTGGGGTAAACCCTCTAAGAGGCCAAAATAATGTCCAAGGCGCCTGTGATATGGGGGCATTACCTAATGTCTACCATAATTATCAGAAGGTAGATGATCCGCAGGTTAAGGCCAAATTTGAAAAGGCCTGGAAAAGAAAAGATTTATCCTCTAAGATCGGGATGAAAATGCCAACTATGCTGAGAGGTATGTTAGATGGTTCAATCAAGACCTTTTTCTGTTATGGTGAAAATTTAGTTCTAACTGAACCTCACATGAGCCATACTATTAAGTGTCTGGAAGCAGTAAAGTTCTTAATGGTGGCGGATATCTTTCATAACCAGACAACAGCATATGCAGACGTTATCTTCCCCTGTACCTCTTGGGCCGAAGAAAAAGGGACTTATACCAACACCGAACGCCGAATACAAATGGTAAGACCATTTTTAAAGCCGCATGAAAATCAAAGAGAATACTGGTGGATTGTCAATGAACTTGGTAATAGACTTGGTTATAATATGGGCTTTACCTCAAGTCAATCAGTATGGGAAGAGCTACGAGAAATTGGGACAAGTTACCATGGGATCACCTGGGAGCGATGTGAAAAAATAGGGATGCAATGGCCTTGTCCATCCCTGGATCATCCTGGCACTAAATTCCTGCATGAGAATAAATTTATTCGTGGGAAAGGACTCTTTTCTCCTGCAGAATGGCGGCCTCAGGCTGAGCTTCCTGATGCTGAATACCCTCTAATCTTATCTACAGGACGTCGTTTATGGCACTATCACACTACCCAGACCAGGAATGCTAAGGGTATTGATGATATATTTGGAGAAGAATATATCGAAGTTAGTTTTGCTGACGCAAAAGAATTAGGGATAGAAAATGGGGATTATGTCGAGATAGCCTCAAGACGAGGAAAAGTAAAAGCTAGGGCATGGGTAACCAATCGCTCACCAAGGGGAGTTTGTTGGATGTCTTTCCATTTTGGTGAGGCCTGCGCTAATGTCCTAACTATAGATGCCTATGATCCAGTGACAGAAACAGCCGAATATAAGGCCTGTGCTGTAAAGATCAAAAAAGTTTCAAGTGCGCCTTTTGAGATTAAGCGGGTAAGGCAAGCAAGGCCATGAGGGATTAAGCGCCTGCCTCTCTTTTAATTTTAAGCCAATTTTTATTTATACTACTCCAAGTTGGATTTTTTTATATCTTCCCTGGTGATATGTAAGCTAAACGAACGACCTACTAGATTAACAACGATTCACCTTTTCATCAGGGCATAGGCTCCAGATGCCTCAATCCGTCGAGAGGCTGTTATGGAATAGACATCTTTCCAAAATAAATACTCTATTCTCTAGGGCAGGAGAAGACAAAAATTTCGACCTGTACGGTTAGAATTCACAACTCACTATGTTAAGGATAGTCTTATCCTAAGAACCTTATTGATTTCCTGAAAGGAAATATCATACTAGCCCAGGGTAAGCGAAGCGCAACCCTGGGAGCAGTAAAAAAAACAAATAGCACTCTGAAGGAGTGCTTCATCTATAATAATATGATGAGCTTATTATAATTTATGAGGCACTCTTTCAGAGTGCTATTGGTATATAAATCATTACCTAGGGTTACGCTTCGCTCACCCTAGGCTAGTATGAAATGCTCCTTCGGAGCAAAAAGGAACTATTCTAATCGTACAGGTCGAAAATTTTTTTGTCTTCCTACGCCCTGTAAGATTAATTTGGAAAGATGTCTATTATGAATGCAACCCAATTTTTGAGAGTATCCGTAACAAAGAAAGGATAGCCTGAAGTTCAACCTCTATTCATCAGAGGATTCAACTTGGCGACGTAGGCTTTTTATCTCACTCCGATGATGTTTATTGGTTAATCGACGTTTGGTAGCTGCTAAACCTGGTTTTGTCTTATGACGTTTTTTAGGCCTCTCTGTCGCTTTTCGAATAAGCTCTGCCAATCGATCACGAGCTTCTCTCCGATTTCTTTCCTGAGTGCGAAATTGTCGAGCTCCAATTATAAGCAGACCTTCTTTAGAAATCCTTTTACCTGCTAATCGGAATAACCGCTCACGAACATCTTCAGACAATGATGGAGAATTTTTAGCATCAAAGCGAAGCTGAACAGCAGTTGATACCTTATTGACATTTTGACCTCCTGGACCAGAGGCACGGATAAACTCCTCCTGGAGTTCATTCTCATTAAGGATAATTTCAGGAGTTATATAAATCATACTGTTAAGTATATCATAACAAAAGAGAGACATCCAGCCTCCCTTAACCTCTACCTCTCCAGCCTTTTATTTAACCTTATCTATTATAGTCAAAATCGAATCAAAAATTATTTCCATCGGTTTTTCTACAGATTCACTATAAGTTATCTGCGGGTAATTTCTTTCAAAATACTTAATTACAGGTACTGTTTCATATTCATAGGTATTAAGTCTCTTATGTATTACCTCTGGCGTATCATCTTCCCGCCGTACAAGTTTTCCTCCACATATATTGCAGGCATCTTCTCGAGGAGGATTAAAATAGATATTGTACACAGTACCACATTTACTGCATACCCTCCTTCCCATAAGTCTCTTTTCAGATGTTGTCCTTGATATTAATAAGACAATAACCGCTATAAAATTAAAACCCACATCCTGACTAATTCGAAAAAAAAGTTCGATCTGATCATCTCTCCTTGGAAAACCATCAAAAATTATAATATTTGTATCCATTAGCTCAATTTTCTTTTGAACTAATTTAGCCACAAGATCAGATGGTACAAGTTTACCTGATTCTATGAATGGTCTAATCTTATTACTCAATTCACTTTCATTTTTTACTTTTTCTCGAAGCAATCTTCCAGTCTCAACTGTTTCTACCCCAAAATAGAAGGCAACCTTAGAAGCAATAGTGGTCTTACCGCTTCCTGGAGGGCCAAGAAAAATAAGAGCATTTTTATCGTATCGCATTTGAAAATTTTCATCCTTTGTTATTAATATGTTTTTATTTTTATCCAAAAATACTTATACTTCAATTATCTACTTCACCTTTTCTTCGACCTTTTCCCACTTTTCTTTAACTCCATTATTTTCAGCTACTTTTTCCTTGCAAAAATAAAAATAAAGATTTATAGTGTGGATATTGTTGACAACGGTAGGCATTTTTAGGAGGTAAGTTAATATTTACAATTAATTAATCACTTATTACCCCATATTTGTTCTAGTTTCTTAATTCAATATTAATCAACTCTTTTTAAAAAAGGAAAAAGTATGCAATACTTTTATGCCCACAGTATTAAAGGAAAGCCTGTTGATGAATGGCATCGGCTTGAAAAGCATTTGAAAGGGACAGCTAAACTTTCTGCATTATTTGGAGAGGAATTCGGTTGTGGAGAATGGGGATATCTTGCAGGATGATGGCATGATTTGGGTAAGTATTCTGAGAACTTTCAGAGGATGCTCCTTTCTTCTACTGATACTCATATCGAGACAAAGACTGGAAGGGTTGATCATTCAACCGCAGGAGCAGTTTGTGCTGTTGAAAAATTTAATCTTCCGGGCAAAATATTTAGTTATCTTATCGCTGGCCATCATGCAGGATTAGCAGATTGGCAAACTGATGTAGCTGGAAGAAAAAGTCTTGTTCAACGTCTGCAAAATATCGAGCTTTTTAAAAATTTACCTTTTTCAGATATCCCTCCTGATATTATTGAGCATTCATTACCAAAACAAAAATTTATCACAAAAGAAGGTCATGCCTTATGGATAAGGATGCTTTATTCCTGCCTTGTTGATGCTGATTTTCTTGATACCGAGGCTTTTTTTGAATCAGAAAAAATAAAAGTTAGAAGGGGGTATCCTTCATTGAGCGAACTCTTGCCCTTATTTGAAGATTACATGAAGGATAAACAGGTAAAGGCTGATGATACTTTTGTCAATAAACAGAGGGCAGAGATACTTGGGCAATGTATCACAAAATCAATACATAAATCTGCAATATTTACATTGACAGTTCCTACTGGCGGAGGTAAAACCCTTTCTTCTATGGCATTTGCATTAAATCATGCAGTAAATCCTAAAAATAAGAAAAAACGAATCATTTATGTTATCCCTTACACAAGTATTATCGACAGGCTGTTACGGAATGCAAATTTTCAAAAACACGGTTGAATAAAATCAAATAGTTAGCAGTAAGAAAATGGCCAAAAAAGGTATTCTGTAACAGCCTGTCAAACAAACGGCTGAACAATTTAGGGCAATATTCAAAAATGCTGTTGTTGAGCATCATAGTAATGTTGATATCTCTGATGAGAGTATGGAGAGCGCAAGAAGCAGGCTTGCCTGTGAAAACTGGGACGCACCGATTATTGTAACTACTTCAGTTCAATTTTTTGATTCACTTTTTGCCAATCGTTCAAGCCGCTGTCGAAAGCTCCATAATATTGTCAACAGCGTTGTTATCCTTGATGAAGTTCAATTATTACCTCCTGAGTATTTCAATCCGATTCTTCATGTTATAAAGGAGCTTCATCAAAATTACAATGTAACATTTGTTCTTTGCACAGCGACCCAACCTGCATTGAAAACACATGAGACGGTTGATTTTCATTTTGAAGGACTAAATGATACAGTTGAAATAATAGAAAATCCCCTATCTCTTTATGAGTCATTCAAACGGGTTGAAATAGATGTGCCAAAAGATCTTTTGACATCTTGTACCTGGGAAGATCTTGCATCTGAAATTTCTCAGTATCAATCAGTCTTATGCGTAGTCAATAGACGAGATGATTGTCGAATCCTTTATAAATTAATGCCAGGGAAAGGAGAAAGCACTTTCCATCTCTCCGCCCTTATGTGTGGTGAACATCGTACAAGGATAATTAATCAAATAAAGCAGAGACTCAAAGATAAAATTTTAACCCGTGTTATAAGTACCCAGCTTGTTGAGGCAGGTGTTGATCTTGATTTTCCTGTAGTCTATCGTGCTCTTGCAGGGCTAGATTCCATCGCCCAAGCTGCAGGTAGATGTAATAGGGACGAAACTCTTATATAATTCCCTTCCGTGGGTTATTAACCCACGTCTAATAACATTAATCCCTTTCAGGGAAAGGTACAACGTGCCAGTCAAATCAAATAACACAAAATATCAAAACAGGACTTTTATATCATGGGCATCGATACTACCTATTCCGTTCTCCCACGCATAGCGTGGGGCTTAATATAGAGTTAGTCGCCCCTCACACAGGGGCGTGGATTGAAACGAACAACCACCAGCAAAATAAGCCAAATCCAAATCATGGTTTCCACATGTACATAAAACGAGTAGCACATATCTCATCCAATACACCCTGAAGGTTAATATTAATAAGGGCTGGTTGAGCATTAACTTGTGCTGATGGAGCTAAGAAACTAGTTGAGGTTGAGTATACATTTGGCTTATAGGCATATGGTCTTTTATAGATAACTACCCTCACTTTTTTAAGCCCAGTCTCTTCCTTAAACAAATCTACAGCATCCTCAAAATAACCAATACGATCAACTAACCCCATCTTTAATGCCTCTTCAGCAGTGAAAATCCGTCCATCCTTTATTACATCAATATCTTTTGGTGATAATTTGGCACGTGATTCTATAACTATACTTAAAAATCTATTATAAAGATTATCAATTATCCCCTGCAAGATCTTCTGTTCTTCAGGGGTTAATTCTTTAAAAATAGAGGTTATATCTTTATTCTCTCCTGTCTTAATACTAACCTCTTTCACCCCAACCTTATCCATCAGTCCTGTAATATCAAATCTAAGGGTTATTACACCAATACTCCCTGTAATAACTGTGGGATAAGCTATCAGTTTATCTGCGGAGGCAGCAATGTAATATCCACCTGATGCAGCAACTTCATTAAGACAGGCAATTACCCCAACTTTCTTCTTTTCCTTAAATTTTATTATCTCATGATAGATATTGTCAGTAGCAGCCACCTCACCTCCAGGACTATTAATCATTAAGATTAATCCTTTAATAGCTTTATCTTTCTCCGCTTTTTCTAGTTCTTCTTTTACCCTAGCTACAATATTAAGTTCCTGGCTCGTGCCTAATAGTCCTGTCTTCTCTTTATTAGAGATTGTTCCTGAAATATCAATAAGTAAAAATTTGCTTTTTCCTTCACCGTAAATAGTCTTTTCCTCTAATTCAGTGACACCTGGTCTAAGAGGAATAGTAATAAAAACGCATCCTGAGAGTAAAAATATTTGAACTACCATTAACACTAAAAGAATATTTTTTTTCATACCGAATCCCTTTCTATAAGTGAGCGACCATATTTTTCAAAATGTTATACCTGCAACGAGCATAAAATAAAAAAGCTACTTTATGCCCGTTACAAGTATAAAACAGGACGCTGCAGCCGTAATGCCCTTATTATCGGCTTCGTCCTGACCTGAAAGGTGATCATCAAATCTTACTATAAAACCATCGCCACCACCGCTATAAATCTTATTGTAAGCTGTATCACATTTTAGGAGATCAGATGAGATAGTATTTCCTCCACTATAAATGCTATTTTGATTGATAGACAAAGAAGTAACATAATCGCTGCTACCACCCCCAAAATAGGTTGATTCTGCCAGATATCCGAGGTTATTATCTAATTTTGCGATAAAGCTATCTTGGTTTCCATTATAAATTCTAGCATACGAACTCCTTTTTACTGGAAAATCCGATGACCATGTCCCTCCTGCGACAATTATACCACCAGAATTATCTATTGATAAGGTATTAATATTATCCGCACTACTTCCTCCAAGATAAGTTGAAGCAAGGAGATGATTTAAGTTGTTATCCAACCTTGAGACAAAACCATCTTGATTGCCATTATAACTAGCATCATGAGAAAGAATTAACATGGGGAAATCCGATGACGACGTATCACCTGCAACAACCACGCTTAAATCTTTATCTATAGATAAGGCATTAATGTTATCCGCACCGGTTCCTCCAAGATAGGTTGAAGCAAGGAGATGATTTAAGTTGTTATCCAACTTTGAGACAAAACCATCTTGATTGCCATTATAACTAGTATCGTAAGAAAGGGTAGTTCGTGGAAAATCGAATGACCATGTTCTACCTGCTACAATAATATTTCCAAAGCTATCAATGGCTATGTCATTTATTGAATCAAGGTTAGAACCTCCAAGATAGGTAGAGGCGAATAGGTATTGAAGGTTATTGTCTAGCTTTGAGATAAATCCGTCCTCACTACTTAGAACAGGATCAAAGGCATCGTCAGTTACTGTAAAATTATAGGAATTTGTATTTCCAGCAACATATACAGTCCCAACATCGTCAAGATAAACGGAATTAACTGAATCAGCACTAAATCCTCCAAGATAGGTAGAAGCTAGGAGATATTGAAGATTATTATCCAACTTGGCGATAAAACCATCAGTACCTCCTTTATAGACTGGCTGAAAGGCACCCACCGTTATAGGAAAATTTGGAGATTGGGTTTGGCCAGCTACAAAAACTTCTCCTCCATCATTTATATACAGCTCATTTATAGAATCATCACCACTCCCTCCAATAAAGGTTGATAAAAGAAGTGTTTGAAGATTACCATCGAATTTTAAGATAAAACTATCCTTGTTTCCATTGAAGTCAAGATCGTAAGGGTCAATATCCTTATTTAAAGGAAAATCAAGTGACCATGTCCATCCAGCGACATATACATTATTGTCATTGTCAGCATATATGTCGCTAATATAGTCAGTATTACTTCCTCCGACAAAGGTAAAAAAGGGATCAATAACAAGTCCTTTTGTTAGATCATAATCTCTAACCTTAAACCTGTATTCATCTCCATTTATCTCATATTCAGCATTTAAATATCTTTTTTTAGCGCCATCTACCTCATATGCCTGCGGTTTGGTAAAATTAACAGTTCTTATCCCAAGTTTAACCTCTAATTCACCATTTTTATTTATTTGCAAAGATTTTGCCCCTTTTAATCTAATCCTTATATCATTTAAAGATGCCCCAGGTTTTAAATAGAAATTTTTTTCAATCTTGTTACTATCTTCATCTTTCTTTATAACGATCTCTATCCCTTTATATAGTTCACCTAAAGATAGTACCTCATAAACCGTTATATTCCTACAATAATTTAATTGGCTACTTCCTTTTAAATAGGCAACCTGAGTTGAACTTTTTTCCCCCCCCTTTACCTCTTGAATCTTCCCTCCTACAAATTCTTCTTGCAATGATTCTATTTTAAAAATTTTGTTATCATTTATATCATATTGGGAATAAATAATTCCATCTTCTTTTGTAAAAAAAATTATTCCCCCAGATATCTTAGTATAAAACTTAATCTTATCATCTAGTTGTCCTTTGTTAGAGATAAAAGGCATACTAAGCTGTATCTTTTGAATAAGATTATTCCCTTTTATTTGCGTATCCTTTATTAACAGTCGGTCTTTATGATTAGAAAATCTAATCCATAAAAAATAAATGATAATACTAGTGCTAAAACAGAAGATAGAGAACCATAACTTTTTCGTTTTTATTCTGCAATCTAAAACTCGCAATCCCAGGTCCCTCATATCTTTCTATCTTCTGTATAAGTAATTATGGTCGCTCACTTAATAGACATTTTTCCAAAAACAGACTAATAGACATTTTTCCAAAATAAATACCGTATTCTCTAAGTATCTAGAGGCAAGAGAAGACAAAAATTTTGCTGGAGTGAGTTATTAGTAGGCTTTTTATAAATTTTCTTAGTGCAGCTTCCCGTAAAATTGCCTCTGTTTGAGCGAAGCGAGTTAGGCAATTTAGGGAAGCAAGCTTAGAAAATT
>JAZDLJ010000425.1:0-3901 GCA_043802115.1 bacterium
GTATTATATCTAACTAACGCTAATTAAAAGGTTTTAATCCGTGTAAATCTGTGTTAATCCGTGTCTAAAAAGTTTTTTGTTTTTTTTGCTTTCTAAAGAATATGCCCTAAAAGTGTAAACTAGTAAATGAAGGATGCCAAAATTTGGAGTAAATTATTCGAATTTACCTGTAGCCAAAACCATCACCTAATTTAAAAACTCATGAGAAGTATGTAGTGTTTGGATGCCTTAACAAATTGTTTACATTAACTATAGTTTTCAAATTGCGGAATTTGGGTTAAGGTATTGAGGCACAAGGGTTTTTTGTTTTTTCCTTTGTGCCTTTGCTACCTTGTGCCTTAACAGTTAGTTACAAAAATAACCTACATTATTTTAGAAAAACCTAACTTGGAGTAGTATACATATTTTTTCTCAATATTTTTATATCCTTGGTTACCCCTTCCTTCTGCCTCTGTTCTTCAGATATCACGATTACATAAGGCTTAACGGAAAGGGGATTCCTCTCTACTAAAACCCTTGTCTTATAAACCTCTTCAATAATCTGACAATCTAAGACCTCTTCTGGATTTCCAATTTTATAAATTCGTCCATTATTTATAAGAACAAGTCTTGAACAATATTCACTGGCTAGGTTAAGGTCATGTAAGACCATAAGCACAGTTAAGTCAACCTCCTTATTCAATCTCCTTATCATGTCCAATATCTTTACCTGATGGGTTATATCTAAATGCGAGGTAGGTTCATCTAGTAAGAGTAATCTTGGTTCCTGAGCTAAGGCACGGGCAATAAGGACTAATTGTCTCTCTCCTCCACTTATCTCATTTAAAGGTTGATCCTTAAATCTTGTAGTCTGGGTTAATTCAAGAGACCTCTTAGTAATCTCTATATCCTTTCTTGTCTCCAAGAATTGAATCCCTTTAAAATGCGGGATTCTTCCTAAGAGGACAAATTCTTCAACCTTCATAGAATCTTGAGGTAAGCTTTGGGAAACTATAGCAATCTTTTGAGCCAGGTCTTTAATCTTTATTTTCCAGATATCTTGCCCTTCAAAGAATATGCTCCCTTTTTGGGGCCTTAAAAGGCGCAGGATTGCCCGAAGAATGGTCGTCTTTCCTGATCCATTAGGGCCAATGATTCCCAGAAAATCTCCCCTTTCTATCCCAAAATTTATATCTTGAAGGATGAACCTTGAATCATACCCACACCTTAGATTTTCTATCTTCAGCATTATTATTCCTTATAATTGTGTTGCTCTTCCTTGACTAAGCACATAAATAAACAGGCTTCCTCCTACTATACCTGTAATTACACCTACAGGTAATTCTATTGGGGCAATGATTGTTCGAGTTATGGTATCGCAGAAGATTAGGAAACTTGCCCCACTTAGAAAAGAGCTTATTAAAAGGATGCGATGATCTCTGCCAACAAAGAGACGTGTAAAATGGGGAACAACTAAACCCACAAATCCAATTACCCCAGAGATAGAAACACTTATTCCTGTAAGCAGACAGGCTAGTAACAACATTGATTTTTTGACCTTTTCTACATTAATGCCTAAATGGTGTGCCTCCTCTTCTCCCAAAGAAAAGGCATTGAGATCAATACAAAATATATAAGAAATAAATAATCCGAGGAGAGATGTTATAATTGCTATTTTTATAAGACCCCAGTTTGGTTCTTCTAATGAGCCCATTATCCAAAAGACAATGCTGTGAAGGTCCTCAGTTTGAGAGATAGACATAAGTAACATAATTAAGGAAGAGCTGATAAAACTTATCATTACCCCAGTCAGAAGTAATCCCTGAATCTTCAATATCCCTTTTTTCAGACTTAAGAGATAAACAAGCATGATTACTAAGATCGCCCCTGAAAAACCACAGAGAGGCAAGGTTAGGATGCCATACCTATGTAATCCTAAGACAATATTCAGACACACACCTAAGGCAGCTCCGCTTGAGACCCCTAATGTATAAGGCTCAACCAAAGGATTATGAAACATCCCTTGCAAAATAACGCCTGCCAAACTTAATGCCCCTCCTACAGCAAAACCTAGCAAAATACGTGGGAAGCGGATATCAAAAAGGATGCTGTATTCAATTGTGCCTTTACCATTAAGGATAACCTCTATAATCTTCTTTAATGGTATTCCTGCTGAACCGATACACAAAGAAAAAAGGCTTATCCCTAAAAGGAGAGAGAACAAAACAAGTACCCAAATGATCCAGTTAATAACTTTTTTTCTCATGTTTTGTCTTTTAGAGAAGGATGTAAGATAACTATCATTTCTTTTAATGTCCCAACAAGACTTACTACTGTTGGACTACAAAGTTTATAGGCATCAATAATATAAATCCTGTTATCTCTTACTGCCGTTAACGTCTTGTATCTTTGCCAGATATTCTTTTCTTCTTCACCGACAATCCCCATAGTAGCAATAATTATGATATCTGCATTATCCTTTATTATATTTTCTCGACTGTATAAACCACTCTTACCTTTTGGCCCTATATTTATTCCGCCAGCTAATTCGATAAGGTCATTAACAAACGAATCCTTTGGGACTACAAAGAGTGGGTTTGCCCCAATCTGAATAATTACTTTTGGCTGCGTGAGTCCCTCTATTTTTTGCTTAATAGATACCAGCTCTTTGTTTGTCCTTTTAAAAATCTCTTTGGCCTCTTTCTCTTTACCCATGAGCCTACCAATCTCCAGGAATTGTTCGTACATCTGCTTAAAATTTTTTGGGGTAGAAAAGGTAACTACCTTAATCCCAAGATTTGCTAACTTTTCTTTTGCCTTTGGATCTGTAAGTGATGTTGCCAAGACTAGATCAGGTTTAAGGCTAAGCACCTTTTCAATATCTAATTTTGTGACTGTGCCGATTTTTTCTTTCTTTTGGGCTTGATAAGGTCTTTGACAATAGGTTGTAACTCCAACAATTCTGCCTTCTACTTCTAAGAGATAAAGTTGTTCTGTTACAGGAGGGCCTAATGAAATTATCCTCTGAGGATAGGTCTGAGAAAAGGCAAGAGTGCTACACAAAAAAACACAGATAAAAGAGATAATTATAGGCAGTAACTTATGCATTAGTATGTCCTTTTAAATCTGAATAGAAAATAAAAAAGCCAGTCCCTGTCTTGGAAACTGGCTTTAAGAAACCCCTTTTAATTAGGTCCCTCTTCTCAATCCCGGAGAAGGTTTTTGAAGGAATCTTTCAGATACGTCTTCTGGCTTCTGGATCATCCTCTTCCACACCTTCCAGCTTATAAACTAAGCAGTGGTTTTTAGGTGGTTTTGTCACCAGTCACAGCGGCGGTTCCGCCACGGTTTTTAACCGTGTTCCGTTTATCTGAAAAATTACATAGTAAAAATAATAAACTAGAATAACTAAAGTTTAGGTAAGATGTCAAGTTTTTTGTCAGTTTTCAGCGATTCTCATTTTGACTTATTTGTTGATGTGTCTCCAAAATTGTAATTGCTCACTCCCCCCTTTAAAAGATTAAAAAAACAATATTCACCACAGAGACGCAGAGGACACAGAGAAAAAAAAAGATATAAAAATCATGTAGTTCTCTGCGTTCTTCGCGTCTCTGCGGTGAAAAATGTAGTTAATAACCTTCCTAATCACGGTAAGGGGGTGAATAGTTACCCAAAATTTGCTTCATTCGTAGAGTAGTCTTTTTGAATTTTCTAAGCTTGCTTCCCTAAATTGCCTAACTCGCTTCGCTCACACAGGGGTGACGGTTATATACTCCTTTTGTAAGTTGGTCTTACTTTGAAGGATGCTTGAGCAATGGGAGCGTTTTTATGTCTCTGCCTCCATGTGGGCTGAAAATAAAAAGTGCACAGGGGGACGGCCATTTGTGGCTTCGCTCTTCCTGACGTCCAAATAGAGTAAAAT
>JAZDLJ010000436.1:0-9422 GCA_043802115.1 bacterium
TTATTATAATTTATGAGGCACTCTTTCAGAGTGCTATCGGTATATAAATCATTACCTAGGGTTACGCTTCGCTCACCCTAGGCTAGTATGAAATGCTCCTTCGGAGCAAAAAGGCACTATTCTAATCGTACAGGTCGAAACTATGTGCCTTTGTGCCTCAGTGCCTTAACCTACTGATTTTTAACTAACCTAACAGGTCTTACCTAGGCTAATAGTTATCAAGAAAAACCTAAGTTGGAGTAGTATACAAGAAAATAATTAGGGTGGGTGGGTTTTGCTTATTCTCAGACCTCGTAGATTGATTAAGGAAAGTTGGCGTATCTTTCCCATAAAAAGAAACAAAAAAATCTGACCGATAATATCTATAAAATAAAAAAACTATTTTTTAGACATTATCGGTCAGATTAAACCTCAATAACCGAAGTCACTCCCTTACTCAATGATATCTCAGCAACAGGATTATTCCGATCTTCAACTAACTTCCCATCGACAAGGTATTTATATCGATATCTTCCAGGATATAAATTTATTATTCTTTTCCACACCCCACTACCTTCTTGTTTCATTGCATAATTCCTTGAGGCCATCCAGTTATTAAAATCTCCTACAAGGTAAACCTTCTTAGCTTTTCTTTGTTGGTAAATGAACGATACACTTATATTGGCCTTCTGAATAGTCTGTGCTTGTTCTCTCTTACTTTTATCTAAATCTAAACTTATTATCTCATCACCTAATAATCTATAATCACCGCATCCCTTTGAATTCGAGGCGTATAAATTGATTGGCATTCCCTTTTTAGCAGCCTCTCTTAATTTTGTACAGCATCGGATATGGGCGCTAAGAAGCTGATTAGGATAATTTCCCTTTAAATCATCTAATAATTCTTGTGCTATCTTTGTTTTCATATTAAACATAGTTGGAAGTATGTAAAATCTAATATCATGTTTTATCTCTGTTTTGACTAAATCAAAGACCTCAATAAGTTTTTCTAACCCTTGATAGGAATAAATTGAGGCATCAACTGGAATCACAACCTCATTTGCGGCAACTAAGGCATTTATTGTAAGTAAACCCAGATTTGGTGGACAATCAATAAGGATATAATCAAATTTATCTATCAATTCATTTATCTTGGCCTTTAGTTTATATTCCCTCCCCTCTATACCAGAGAGTAACTGTTCTACTGCACATAAATAAATATTGGAAGGGGCAAGAAATAACCTTGAGTTTATTTCATAAATCACATCTAATAAGGATATGTCCCCATTTTCTTTACCTGACATAACTTCAAAGACACTCTTACTGAGATTTTTCAAGTTTATCCCATAGGCAATTGTACTGTGGGCTTGGGGATCAAAGTCTATCAACAAAACTTTATAACCTTTCTCACAAATAGTAGCCGCTAAACTCGTTGTTGTAGTTGTCTTACCACATCCTCCTTTATGGTTTGCAAATGCTATTATCCGAGCCACAATAATTCCCCCTTTTTTAAAATAAAGTTATATCTCCCGTTTCCTGCGTCCCAGTCTGCCCCACTATATTTCCAAGATGCATTGAAGTCTGTGGTGAATCTGACTCAAGTTGAATAAACCTGTCAATTATTGATTTCAATTGCTCATTTTTAATCTCTATTTTTCTATTCCTGACTAAACCCAAATTACTATCTTCTTTTATCTTTTTTACTGTTTGAACTATCTTGTTAAGATTCTGCTTCAAATATTGATATCTTCCTAATAAATTATTAAACTCTTCGATATCAGCTAAAGAGTTATCAATTAATGGGAGGACTTGATTCGAACAGGTATTAAGAGATACCACTAACCCCTCCAACTCTTTTTTTAGATTATTATACTCTCCTTGATCTTCCATTATCTCTTCTACCTTATGAAATGATTTATCTAGTTGCTTAGTTAAAATTTGGCTATAGTCCTCTATTAAATAAACCAATTTCATCCTCAAATCTAAAAGTTGTTTAGAGACATTATATCGAATATTAACTGATTGTTCTACCAGCCTTTCCATCTCATTAACAAACCCAGAATCTCTCAGCATAGCAACAGAAGAACTTACCTCAATTTTAATATTAACGTCTATAAACAATAATTTCTTAGCAAGCTTTTTTATCTTTAAAAAATCTTCACTTAATTCATTTAATTTGTTAACTATTTCTCGATTATTTACTATAACCTGTTTATTTGAATCAGAAATCGTTTCCATAGCCTTTAATTGTTTATTTAAAATATTATTTCCATCAAAAAAAAGGTCTTCTAAGGTTAAAAGATTCTTCCCCCCAGTAAAAAATCTTTCCAGATGTGGTTGAAAAAAAATTGCCTGATCGTTATTAGTTAAAAACTTAGATATTATTTCCTTATCAATGCTAACCTTTTGGGTCATCTCCTTTATATCCATAAATTTTTGTTTCAGGATATTTATTAGGTCTCTTATAGAATCTTGCAGTTTATCAAGTAAATCGATACTATGATGAGAGACTTCTTCTATAAATAATAAAATCTCTGAAATTTCATCATCTTTCATCTTTCCAATCTCACCTTCACCTACTTCAAGAGAAGTTTTTATATGCATTAACTTATTTCCAATCATCTCTTGAGCTTGCAGGATATTCATAATCTCCTTAGTTGGAGCGCCAATATTTTCAGCTCGATCCATCAAATCTTTTAACATAAAAACAACATTATTTATATTAGATTTAAAGATCGTTAGAAATCCATCCAGTTCCCCAGAGATATTAGCTAATTCATTCTTAAAAAAACAATCATTGGTTTCAATCAATTTTTTTAAATTACCCTGATAGCCTTGAAGATTTTGATCCAACAATTTAATGCTATCTGCTACCTCCATAATTTCAAATCCGATCCTATTAAGATTCTCCGCCCCACAACCAAACGCCCTCCCTTCTTTACCTGCTTTTGCTGCAAGGACAATAGCATTTAATGATAATAATTCCATCTCAACTGAGAGTTCTGAGACCTCATTAATAGAATTACTTATTTCACTCATTGCCTGAAGTGAGTTACAAAAAGATCTTAACATTTCGCCATCTTTTTGCTGAATTTCAGTTATATACTTGACGATTTCAGTTGCTAGGGACTGAAGCTTTTTTAAATTATTTTTAAGTGTGTTGTCAACAAATAGAACAAACTGTAAATTTGAACTTTGGTTAGCCTTCTTAATCTCATTATTAATTAAGGGGAGATATTGGGCAATCTTCTGACAAATAGAATTTAGATAACTATAAATAGAGGCAACTTCGTTAGCTGTCTCTTTTAACATACGACTACTTAAAGATATGTTAGCTTTAATAAGTGTGAGGTCAGATTTTAGATTAGATCTTTTGGGGATATCTTTCGATTCCTTATCTTCTGAATCTTGAGAAACACGGCCAATTAAAGAAATAACCTCTTCCAGGTGAGTATTATCACCTTGATCAAATAAAGAGGGCATCTTAGGGGCGTTATTCTTATTAGAAAAAAAATTTTTTAAATTAATCATCCTCAATTCCTCACTACCTAAAATAACGTTACATTCCCTGAAGCATCACCCTTTTCGATCCCAAGGCTATACAGTTCATCAGCTATCATCTTATGGGTAATTACCGTAAATTTATCAACTATCGACTTTACTTTTTGCATATAATTATCATTATCAGGAACTGGATATTTCTCTTTATAGAGGAGAATTTCTTTATCATAAAATCTCTGCTGTCCCTCAAAGATACCTTTGATCTTTTTATTTCTTGCAAAGATTGCTTCTATTGTATTAAGATCATTAAGGGCTGCATCAGATAGACTGACTAAATTTATTAAACAAGAACTTAGAAAAGAAATAAATCGTTTTATAGTATTATTAATAGTAAAAAAACCATTAGTAAAAACATTAACATCTTCCTCAATCTTTTTTAAACATTCGATCCTATTCGAATTGTTACTCCTACATGCCTTTATTAGACATAGCATGATTGACTTAACCTCTTGTAATTGACCAGATATACCTTCAGAGATATTATCAATATTCTGCATAATATCTGAAAATGTAGCAGTAATAAAATTATCCTGACAGATACTTTCACTACGAGCAATTTCAATATGAAAATTTATATTTATTACCTTTAATTTCTTTGTAGTTCTGTAAAGTCTTTGAAATCCCTTCTCTAACTCTTTAAATTTGCTATCCAGTCTCAAAACAACATCCAGTATTTCCTTCTCTTTTAATGTTGTGTGATTAACCGTCTCTAAAATATCCTTCTTGATCTGATCAAGACTCAAAAACATATCCTCAATGGCCCCAAGTGTCTTTTCTGTTTCTTTAGTTAATAAAACATCTCCCCTATCTTTTAAATCTTCCAATTGTCTATCTACCTTTGAAAATAAGCTATCTTTGATGTCAAAAATATGGTGTTTTAACTTCTCAATAAACTCAATTACAAGTTCCCCAACATCTTCTAACAACTTAATACACAGATTAGTGACCTTACTCTTTACCAATAAATTTTCATAAAAGTTAAGCTGGTGGTCTAATAAGGACGATGAAATTTCATCAAATTTTAAGGCAATCATGTCTTCAATTGACATAACCAGATGATCTATACATTGCCGTAATATATCTTGATGCTGTAAATCAAGCATAATGTTACCTATTATACGATTAACTTCCTGAATCTTATCTATCTTATCTTTAAGCTGATCAACGCCTGTTTTAATAGCCTTTATTAGGCTATTATATAATTCTTCACTCCGCAAGGGGATATTGGTTAACCTTTCAGCTTGAAAGGTTATTAACTTCTGAAAAAAATCTTTGAAGTTAACATAATCATTAAATAGATCTTTTTGCTTATCCATAACATTTTCTGTAACAACCAGCGTTTGAACAGATGTCCGATTCAATGCCTCTGCAACCTCAACTAAAGGTGTTCCTCCCTCTTCAGTCTTTGCTGCAAAAATAATAGAATTTAAGGAAAGCAGTTCGATATCCATATATGTATCGTAACTATTATCTATATTTACCTTTATCTTTTCGATTAATTCTATTAATGCCTGAATTCCTTTAAAGGAACTGTCCTCACCTTTAAGGATATAATTTATATCCTTGGTAATAGACTTTAATTTTAAAATAGTCTCTTTTGTAACCTCACCTAATTCCCCACCAAAGTTACTCTTTTCTAACTCGTCTACTAAAAACAAACCCTTAACTAGACAATTTACCCTTTCGGATGCATTTCTTAATTCCTTTGCCATATTAGGTAAATACCCGGCAATAGTTTTACATCCACTATCAAGTATCTCTCTGCTTTCTACCAGCATTATTAAGATATTGGACAGCTCCTTCTCATGTTGTACAAAATCCTGAAGATTATTCTTAATTGGGGTAGATTGATTGGTTATGGATGTTTTTTCGGACATAATTAGACCTCTTTATATTAGTATCCTTTATTAACATTAAATTAACGCCCTACGGGCGGACTTCCTTTTATTTCCCCGAAGGGGAAAAATAATAATATTCAGATAGTTAAAACCAATCACACGCAAATCACATAAACAAATATTCGTATCCTCTTCAAATTTCATGGTAACTAAATTAAGTTAAAATTTAACCAGGTTTTGTTTTTAGCCCTGAAAGAGCGTTATATACTAGCCCAGGGCAACGCCCTGGGTGAGGAACCATCACAATTATCAAGCCCTGTAAGGGCGAAATAAAAAAAGGGAACGCTATCCATTAATTTATTTCGCTCTTTCAGGGCTTAAAAATGTTGGGTAATCTTTTCCCAAGGCGTTGCCCTGGGCTGATATATAACGCCCTTTCAGGGCTAAAGACTAAAAAAAATTGCCCTGAACATTATTACCTTATTTTTTGAAGAGGATACATTTTTTCTTTGTGCTCTTTGTGTACTTGTATATTTAAAGTTATAAAAGGTAGCTTACGCATTTATTATTTAAGATGGAGGACTCCGTCCTCCAAACCTCCTGGGATTTACCGCTTTTAAGGGTAATTTGTATTAAAAAAATAAAAAGATCGTGATAAAGAGTAAAGATGATCGCTATAATTTTGTGGTTCATTATTTTTTAGGTCAGGTTATTGTAATATCATGAGTAAAAAATTTACTGAATTAGCTATGGAGGCACAGAAAAAACCTCTGTGCCTCCATAGCTAATTCAACCTCAAAATCGCCTGGGGCATTTGACCTAACGGAAGCACCTCATCTACCCCTCCTAAGGCAATTGCCTCCTTCGGCATGCCAAAAATTACTGACGTTGCTTCATCCTGGGCGATATTAAATGCACCGGCCTCTTTCATTTCTAACATCCCCCGCGCCCCATCTGCCCCCATACCTGTCAAAATAATGCCAGCAGCATTCTCTCCAAGGGCATAAGCCGCTGATCTAAAAAGAACATCTACTGAAGGGATATGCCGATTTACCGGAGGCCCTTCTTTTAATTGAACATAATAACCATCTCTCTGTCTTTTTGAATGAGCATATGAATTCCCCCTGGACCTACTAATGCCCTTCCTGGCATAATCCGATCCCCATTATCAGCCTCCTTTACCTCGATTTCACATAGATTATTCACCCTCTCAGCAAAGGCACGGCTAAAACCAGGAGGAATATGTTGAACAATAGTAATTGGCGGGCATTTTTTTGGTAATGCCCTAAGAATTTCCAGTATTGCCACAGTACCTCCTGTAGAAGCCCCAATTATAACCACCTTTCCTCCAGCAGCTACCTCTCTTTTATCTATCTTTTTTTTAGGGATTATCTCATTCGCATCATATTTTTTAGATACTGGAATTTTTTGTATATCAATATACTCTTTCTTAGTTTTTAGATTAGCCGAGGCAGCGTTCTTTACCTTAGTAATAATCTCTTCAGCTAAGCCATCCATGCCATCAGCAATCATTTTTTTGGGTTTGGCAACAAAATCAACAGCGCCTAATTCAAATGCACGAAGGGTTATAGCACAATTACGTTCTGTTAGAGAACTGATCATAACCACCGGCGTTGGATGAGCCTTCATTAATTTCTCTAAGAATGTCAAACCATCCATTCGCGGCATCTCAACGTCTAAAGTAATAACATCAGGATTAAATTTTTTAATCTTATCCACTGCAAAGTAGGGGTCCTGGGCGACTCCAACTACTTCTATTGACTTATCCTGTAAAAATATCTGTTTTAAAGCCTCACGAATCAAGGCCGAATCATCAATGATCAATACTTTTATTGCCATCATTTCTCTCCCTTGGCAGCATCATTAAATAGTTTACATTTATATTGTTCCTCTTCCTGCTCGGCTGTAGATGTAACGAAGCTCTGTTTCTTGATCCTCGATATAAGGACTTCATTGTTCTCTGTAAAAAAAAATACCCTCCGACCATGCTCTCCCCCAAGGTCTTCAGAAAGAACAGGTATATCTTCAGCCATAAGATATTCACGAATAAACTTTATATTGGATTGAGGGACATTCCCATCTGTCTTCCTAAAACTCTCAATTATATGCCCCCCTCCAAATACCTTGGCCCTTAATCTCCTTCTATCTGCGCCTAATTTTAACACCTCATTTATTAAAAGTTCCATCGCAAACATGCCATATCTACCGCTCTTTTCAAGGTAAAACGCCTTTTCAAAACTCCCGGGCAACATAAAATGATTCATCCCTCCGACCTCAGAAAGTTCGTCGAACAGACAAGCAGAGACACAAGAACCCAGGACAGTATGAATTACCTCTCTGCCAGATGTTGCATAAAATTCTCCCGGATAAATAATTGTAATGGGCATATTATATTTGCTAGTAGACTTTTGGTACACAAACCGCTCCTTTTTTAAAAATTTGTCTCACCGTGACTCGTTTCAACGTTTCTGATAGATAGTATTCTCTACATAGTTAAATTGCTCCTTAAGAAAAAGTAAGGATTCTGCATGCCCAAGAAATATGTAAGCCTTATCATCTAAAAAATTATAATATTTTTTCATAAGCAAAGAAACTGTAGTCTTATCAAAATAGATAATAACATTACGACAAAAAATTACGTCAAATCTTGATTTAAACTTAAATTCATCATAGATAAGATTAAGTTGTCCAAAGGTAATTAGATCTTTCAACACCTCTTTAGCCTGGTATAAATTATCATTATCTCCATTCGTATCAAAGTATTCAGAGATAATATTAGGAGAGACAGAAAAAAAAGACTCTTTTTTATATACCCCATTACTTGCCTTGGTTAAAGCCTCGTTAGAGATATCAGTAGCCAATATCCTTACATCATATCCGCCCCCTTTTATATTTTTAAAAAATTCTTTTACCGTTATTGCAATAGAATATGGCTCTTCACCACTTGAACATCCTGCACTCCAGATCCTGATCCTCCTCTTCCCCATACTTAACAATTCAGGAAAGATCTTATTCTTTAAAAAATTGAAGTGGTGATTCTCCCTAAAAAAGTCTGTCTTCCTGGTTGTTATTCGATCAATAAATATCGTCATCTCCTCTTCTGGAAAGTTATTATCCTTTATATAATTATAATAATCCCTGAAGGAGCTGAGTTTTAATGTCCGAATCCGTTTACTTAACCGTGAGATAAGTAAATCCTTTTTGTTATCATTAAGGGTTATCCCAATCTTTTGAAAAATTAACTCTTGAAAGAGATGAAAATCACTTGATGAAAATTTAATATCAAACATAATTAGCCCTCAGTAGGAGAAACTGATGTATCAACTAACTCTAATTCTTCCTGACTCAACACCTTATTCATATCTAAGATTATGATGAAATTATTATCCTTATTACCCATTGCCTTTATAAAATCAGCCCTGATCTTGGTACTAAAAGATGGGGTAGGTTGAATTTGTTCACTTGTTAAAGTAATTACATCCGAGACAGCATCTACAATAACCCCCATCACCCTTCCACATATCTCTAATACTACAATAACCGTAAACTTATTATATTCAATAGATGGCATCCGAAATTTTACCCTTAAATCAATAACAGGGACAACAGCGCCCCGCAGGTTTAAAACCCCTTTAACAAAATCAGGAAAACCTGGTACCTTCGTAAAAGTCTGGTATCCGATTATCTCCTGAACCTTAAGGATCTCTACCCCATATTCCTCATCACCAAGGGTGAATGTTACAAACTGATTTTCCGCCCCTGTTTGACTTTCTTTACTAACCTTTAGGTTCCTATTAAGTGAATCGATACTACCTTTTTGAGATTGCATATTTCCCCTCCGTATACTTACAGTGGATATAAAGTAGCTTTTTTACTTTATATCCACTGTAAGTATACTTTTTTTTAAAAGTGTTAAACTGAAAGAAACTTATTAAACACTGTCCCGAAAAAGACATCTGCAAACAGACCAGCAATAAATTCCCTAATATATTACTCGACAGTGATAAGTTCTCAATGAATAGT
>JAZDLJ010000459.1:0-5505 GCA_043802115.1 bacterium
ATTTTATTGTATCCTCTTCAAATTTCATGGTAACTAAATTAAGTTAGAATTTAACCAGGTTTTGTTTTTAGCCCTGAAAGGGCGTTATATACTAGCCCAGGGCAACGCCCTGGGTGAGGAACCATCACACTTTTCAAGCCCTGTAAGGGCGAAATAAAAAAAGGGAACGCTATCCATTAATTTATTTCGCCCTTTCAGGGCTAAAGACTAAAAAAAAATTGCCCTGAACATTATTACCTTACTTTTTGAAGAGTATACATTTTATTTTTATAAAAATAACATTTCCAACTGACATAAAGTAAAAAAGCTACTTTATATCAGTTGGAAGCAGATAAAAGGAGGTGATAACAATGGCAGCAGTAAAAGAAATTTTAATACAATTAACTAAAGCGGCTACAGCAACAGGCTCAATGATTGTTGGCCGTGATGGACTAGTATTAGCTTCAACAGGTAATCTAGGAAGTGAGTCTGAAGGTATTGGAGCAGTAACCTCAAGTGGACTAGGTGCTTTTGAGTCCTTAGGAGAGGGGTTAAAATTTGGATCTATGGATCAGTTATTAGGTATATTCACTGGTGGAGTTGCTATTATTCAAAATCTAACTGGTGATCTACTTTTATTGGTTGTTGCTGAATCTAATGCAAACCTGGCAATGCTTAGGCATGGCATCAACAAACACAAAGCAGATCTAGTTGCCTCACTATAAGCAAGGTTTAAAAGGAAGGAGGTGTATATGCCTAAAGAAGAGTCATATGTAAAGGCCTTGTTTGGCGTTTTTCAAGCAATGCATAAGGCCCTAATCCAGACAGTTGGAAAGAGTGACTTAGCAGTGATGAGAAAGGCTGGAAATAATGGAAGTGGTATCTTTTTCCCAAATTTACCAAGTAACTTGAGTTTAGTTGAAGCAAGTAAGAAATTAGAGGAAGGGGTGAGTTCTCTGGAGGTCTTTGGAGAGTTAAAAGTAGCTAAAGTAGAAGGCCTGACAGTGAAGGTTGAATTTTGTGATTGTTTGATCTCTCGAATACTGAAAGATGCTGGTTTTGAGTGTGGTACTCAAGCGCCTTGTTATTTTGGGTTTGGTTTGGTAGATGAAACTCTAAAGAGACTTACAGGGAAAAAATGTACCATGTCCTTTGATTCACATGATACTGGGAAAAAACTCTGTTTCGAGAGTGTTAAAGTAGAATAATAACAAGGTGAGGAGGTGAGTGTCCAAAAAGATGGCTACTATAAAAGAGATCTTAGGAGAGCTATTAAAGATCGATGGGGTAAGGGCAGCTATTGTAGTTGGAAGGGATGGGTTTACAATAGAAAGCGTAACTGTTGCTGGAATGGATATTGACGCAGTGGGAGCAGTCCTATCCTCCAATATGGGTCCAGCAGAAGTAATGGGAAATAATCTCCAATTAGGTGAGTTGACCCAAAATATGGTTGAATATAAAAGTGGAAACATTGTTTTATCCATATTAGGGACAGATGCTATATTAGGCGTTGTAGCTGACACCAGGGCTAATCTGGGTGTTCTTCGCTATACAATTAAAAAAATTAGCAAAGAGTTGGAACAGACTATTTAAAAAAATGCCTTTTTTTTTATTAATTTTTTCTCGCTCATTCCCACGCTCAGCGTGGGAATGAGATAAATGAAAAGAAAAAGAGGAAACATGAGAGAAATACAGGGAGGAAAAGATGAGTAAGATAGTTGATCAGGCATATATTATTTTAATAGAGTTTATCAGGAAAGAAGCCCAAAAAAGCTTACCTATGGCAAAAGGAGAGCTGATGAGGATAGGTATTGCAGCAGGTAAAGAAATTGCTCCTGTAGAGTATCCAAATATAGATGATTACATAAAAGCCATAAAAGATCATACTAATCCGACCACTCAAGTAGAAGGTGAAGCTGAGGCACATCCTAAAAATATTTTTACCTTGCCCAAATGTCCATTTGCTCCAACAATAGCTGATTATCTAACTGCTTATAAAAAATTACCAAAAGAATTTAGCGGGGTGATAGAGGAATTTAATAAAACAAGCCAGATTACCGATAATTTAAGAATTGGAGAAGGGGCGATCGTCAGTGTCTTCTGTTGTATGCATCAATCTTTGAGGGCTACAATTGCTTCAAAGATAACAATTGGAGGAAAGCCAATTGCATTATACCAATTAGCATGTAAAGGTGGCGATGGAAAGAAGGCCCTTTCAAAAAAATGGATTGCTGAGGTTGGGGCAGATGAAAAAGAGGTAGATAAGCTTTTAGATAAGAATGTTTGTTGTTATTGTATTAAAACTTGAACTAACTAATGAACCTTCTCTTTTAAAGGTGAAAAAATGGATACAAAAAGTCTAGATGCCCAACTTGGTGTATTACAGAGTCGTATAGGGTCTAAATGCGTTATATTAATTACTAAAGATGGTGAATTTTTAACTGGGGCAGGGGATACCTCTTTTATTGATATAACAGCCTTAAGTGCCTTAATTGCTGGAATGTTCTCAGCTACTCAAGAGGTAGCCCACATCCTAGGTGAGGCTGAATTTTCTATCCTTTTTCAGCAGGGGGAGAAGAGAAATATTCATATCTCAATAATTGGACCATACGCAATGATGGTTATTATCTACGAGGATAGAACAATTACTGGCTTAGTCAATTTTCAGGCAGCTAAGATCGGAAGAGAATTAATCCAGATTTTTAAGAATGAAAAGGCTGAAAAAAGTAAAGATGAAAAACTTATAATAGAAGATTTTAAGGTATACGCAGTTAAACTTATTGACAGTATATTTAAAGAGTGAAAATAGGAGATTTGAGATTTAATCTAAACTTTATGGCTCTTTCATTTTTAGTATGCTCGTGTTATTAAGTTTGAAGTGTCTCTATCAGAGACTTATAGATATTTTAAGCACATTAACCCCAATTTAGCCAAAATTATACTGATATGTCTTTTATAAATGATTTATCACGAGAGATAGCTTTAAAGATTGTTTATTATGGCCCGGCGCTTAGTGGAAAAACTACCAATTTAAAATACCTTTATGGTTCCCTTGATAGCAGTATTAAAGGAGATATGATCTCCCTGAACACTAAAACTGAGCGAACTCTTTTTTTTGATTTCTTACCTCTTAATCTAGGAGAGATACAAGGATTTAAATTAAAGTTTTCTCTTTACACTGTTCCTGGTCAGGTAATTTATCGAGCAAGTCGTGAGCTGGTTTTAAAAAATGCTGATGGGGTAGTTTTCGTAGCAGATTCTCAAAGTGATAGACTGTTCGACAATGTTGAAAGCTTAACCGATCTAAAAGAAAATGGAAAAAGGCAAGGAATAGTCTTAAAAGATAAAGTCCCCTTAATCTTTCAGTATAATAAACGAGACTTGAAGGATATACTACCTATCGAATTTTTAGAAAAAAAATTAAATCCTGAAGGACTCCAATATATAGAGGCTAACGCAGTTCAAGGTAAAGGTGTTGTATCAACTATTAGGACAATTTCAAAATTAATCCTAAATAAAATGGAATAACATTATATTAGGAAGAGGTTAAAATGGCAATAAAAGGGAGATTAGAAGAGCTATCTTTATTCGATATTCTACAATTACCTAATTTTACTAAGAAGACGGGACTTCTTCTTGTAAGGAATAGAGATGAAGTAGGTAGGGTCTATTTTAAGGAAGGGGAGATTATTCATGCTGTTCTGAATGACCTTATTGATCAAGAGGCGATCTTTTCTCTTTTTGGCTGGCGTAGTGGAGAATTTGAGCTTGTGATAGGAGAAAAATCTCCCAAAGAAACAATAAAAATGCCGTTACAACATATTATTTTAGAAGTTGTTAGGAGACATGATGAGCAGAGGGAGGGTAAGAAAAAAGAATCAGAAACCGCGCCTGATTCGGAAAAAGAAAAATTTATTGAAGAGCATATATTACAGGTGATTAATAAAAATAATTTTATGAAAGCAGTAGGAATTGTTAATATGTATGGGAAAGTAGTGAGGATAATACCAAAGGAATATAAATCTGATTTTGATTTGGCAGCGATAAATAATTTGTTTATATCAATAAAAGATATCCATATAAAATCTAAAAGAGGCGAGCTTAATCAAATTTTTTTACAGGACAAAGAAGGATATCTGGTTTTTAATAAAATCAATAATGATTTAATATTAGTTATGATAACTTCTGCTGTAGCTAATTTAGGGGTATTATTTCTTTCTTTGAAAAAAATTTTAGATCTGGCATCACAGATTAGTTAAACAGCTAAAGGAAGCGTTATTTACTACTTTGGAGTACTATACCTTATTCTTAGGAAGAGGCAATAAGCCAATATGGATTGTTTAATATGCCCCAAAAAAAATATAAGGGTAGGAGTTCCTTGTTCGTTATTTAAAGATCAGGTTATCTGCATCCCTTGTTGTTTTGCCATTTCTGCAGGTGGTGTTGAAATGAGCAATCAGTTAAGAGATAATTTTAAACTAAATAAAAGAGAATTTCTTTGGGAATGCACCAGATGTCTTACTGAAGGAAGGGTATTTAATAAATTATCTATACAGAAACCAGCTACTAATCCTAAGAAGGAAATTGAAGAGCCAACTGCTCATAAGAGAGAGCTTGTAGGGCCTCTGGATGTTGATAAAAAGATAGCAGGAGAGCCTGTTAATTTAGAGAAAGAGGTATCTAAGCCGTTAGCTTTTGATAAAGATGTAAAAAATGTAACAGGAGATCTTTTTAATTTTAAGAGAGAGCTTACAAATCCTCAAGCTTTTGATGAAGAGATCGCAGGAGAGCCTATTGTTCCAGAGAGAGAGGTTAAAGAGCCAGTTATTGTTGCAGTAACTGAAAGATTAGTAATTAATTATCATCTTTTAAAAGATATCGTTACAGGAGCTTCTAGTGAAGAAAAACTATATGAAGAGTTAGGAAAATTTCTTAGCGAATATATAGGAAAAACAGAAACAAGGGGTTATGAAAAAGTAAAAAAAATATTATTAGAAGCCAGATCGTTAATAGAACAAAAAGATTTAAAAAATATTTTTATAAAGATAAAAAAGGCAATAGATGAATGTAAACTAAATGATTTGTAGCGCTTTGACAGAAGAGAATACTGGTTCAACAAAAGCTCAAACAGTTGGCAATTTTATGGGAATCTACGCTAAGAAAACTTACAAAAAAAACTTTTTAACAATTCACTCCAGCAAATTTTATGCAAACTTTTTGTCCTGTACGATTAGAATTCACAACTCACTATGTTAAGGATAGTCTTATCCTAAGAACCTTATTGATTTCCTGAAAGGAAATATCATACTAGCCCAGGGTAAGCGAAGCGTAACCCTGGGAGCAGTAAAAAAACAAATAGCACTCTGAAGGAGTGCTTCATCTATAATAATATAATGCGCTTATTATAATTTATGAGGCACTCTTTCAGAGTGCTATCGGTATATAAATCATTACCTAGGGTTACGCTTCGCTCACCCTAGGCTAGTATGAAATGCTCCTTCGGAGCAAAAAGGCACTATTCTAATC
>JAZDLJ010000467.1:0-7738 GCA_043802115.1 bacterium
AAAAAAAAATTTTAAAAAAAAGGAATTTAAATTTGCTTTGACTAATGTTTGTATAATAATGTATCATTCAATTATAGATAGTTAATCTACTCAATATCAAAAGAATTACGGTACAACATGGCTAATAAATATCCAACATTAAAAAATGCTCCTATCACCGAAGCGCTTATAGATATTAGAGTAAAATTAGCTGATAGTTTTGATGTTAACAGGCTGAAAGGAATATACAATACACAAGAATATCCTCAGCAAAAGGAACGAAGAAGATGGGAAGAAAAATTTGAATTTAGAAAAGGCTGCCCTCCTATTTCAGATCCGCATTCAGATATAATTGAAGGGTTTCATTATATATCTAGTGACAAAAAACAAATAGTTATTGCAGGCTTAAACGGCTTTATCTTTAGCAGATTGCATCCTTATGAAAAATGGGATATATTCCGTAATGATGCATATCGTTTATGGCAAATATACACTAAGATTGCTCAACCTGAATTAATTACAAGAGTTGCGTTAAGATTTATTAACAGAATTCAACTCCCTTCTCAACAGATGAATCTTGATGAATATTTTAATGCTTCACCTATTGTTCCAGAAGGACTACCGCAAGGTCTGAGTAGCTTCTTAACCCGTCTTGTAATACCAATACCCTCTCCAGAAGGAGTTATTGCAATATTAACACATGCCCTAGAACAACCAGTCAGGCCAAAATTTTTACCTGAGGTAATTTTAGATATCGATGTATTTAAGGAAACAATTAAAGGGTTTAATGAAAAAGAAGCTTGGGAATTAATTGATACGTTAAGAGGTTTAAAAAATGATATTTTTTTCAAAAGCATCAATGACAAGACGAAGGAGATGTTTAAATGAGTTTTGCAGTTCAATATCAATATGATAATTATTGGGGATCGCTAAATCCATATATACCCGGATTTAGCAATGACTCACAAACAATAGAAATTGCACTAGATGAGATATCTGAGCATAATAGCCAATCAATATCCCTTAGTAGAACAGAAATAATTGATCAACTTATTGAAGTTTATAAAGAATGCTCTGAATGTGATTGGGATGGCTATGGTGCATCCCCAATAAGAAAGGAGTCAATTTTAGGGGCGTATAAGTTTATTTCTCTATTACCTTCATCTATACCTGTACCAGAAATAACTGTTGAACCAAACGGGATAGTTGCTTTCGAGTGGCATAAAGATAAACATCAAGTATTTGTCGCTAGTATGAATAACAGAAAAAAAATAAGCTATGCTGGTATATTAGGTCCAAACAGAGCTTATGGAGTTGAATATTTTGGAGAATCTATCCCCCAAATAGTAATTGAACATATAAAAAGATTATATTATAAGGACTAATACATTTGGAAGCTTTTGAGGATACGGAGCAACTTTCTAGATACATTTTAAGTGAATCTCAGTTTAGTAAAACTAAAAGCAGAGTGAAATATAGCGCATTTATGCCTGCCTCCGATGGAAAAACGTCAGTATTTCGTATCTACAACCTAACAGAAAATGAAATATGGGAAATTGGAGAGAACGAAGTAGCACAAAAAAGAGATAAAGCATTATTGGCTCGTGCAGATATCAAAGCATCTCATATTCTTAAAACTGGCTTAAGTATAATACCTGACGACTCCCCTCCTAGACATGCCAATATAGATAACTGGCCATCTGAAAAAGAGAGACAGCGGCTAATTGCTCTAGAATTAGCTGAGGAATCTAGTCTATTTTTAAAATAGTAAGTCTAATTTAGTGTCAAATCCGATCAATCATATAACTGGATTATTTGGTAGCGCTAAACATGTAATGCTGAAGGCCAATATTGTTTTTACTAATTAATTGTTAATTAATACTTTAAAACTCAATTTTCAAACTAATAGTATTAGACATCTTTCCAAAATAATCTTGCAGGGTGCAAAAAGACAAAAATACATTGCGAGCATGCGTCAGCACTGGTTATCAGTATCTATAATTGACAAATAAAGGGATTAAAAGTAAAATTTTATTAGACCATTTCTCGATGATCATAAAATTTAAAAAATCACCAATAGATATAAAGTAAAAAGCTACTTTATATCTATTGGTGAAAGGGAGGTAGGATTGAACAGGCTATTCATAATAAGGTATAAAAACATACCGAAACTATTAATAATCAGCATGATAATATTTATGTTTCCTATCTATCTTTACCTGGGATGTAATAAAAAAAATGATCAGAAAAAGATATCTCCCACTAGTGATATAAATATCATCCTTAGTTTTGATGTAATTAATGACCTGGGGAAAGAAAACTTTAATGAACAGATGGTATTTAAAAAAACCAAGGATGTAAACCCTTCTCTTGAGGATATAATAATTAAAAAATCACCTCCTAGTCTAGTTTTATCTTTTTTTATCAGGGTTGGAGAAGATGTCTTTGAGCAAGATTTAGTAACAAACCCTTCAGTAATTTTTAAAAAGAGAGGCCAGTCTATTTCTGATTCTGATATTCTGAAATGGTTATCTGATAGTTTAGATAAGATAGAAAAGGTAAAACGTGTCAAGGGGGATTCTCTACAAATCAGTTTTAAACATGTAGCAACTGCTACAACAAAGGTAAAAAGAGAAGGAGAGGGGATAATAAACAAGGAAAAAATATCTGAATATAAAGAAGAAGCCAAAGAAGAAACTAAAGCAGAAGCAAACTGGGGAATCACGGAAGGTTCTTTTTTTAAGACGATCAAGAAGGGTGGTCTGGTAATGATACCCATTGCCTTCTGTTCAATTATTGGCCTGTATATTATCTTAGAGAGGACATATAGACTAAGAGAATCTAATATTATTCCTTCTGTCTTTGTAAATGGAATTTATAATGTCCTGAGTACTCAGGACATTAATAACGCGATCTCTTTGTGTGAAAAAAATGATTTACCCATTGCCAGGGTCCTTAAGGCTGGCTTATTGGAATCTAATCAGGGGATTGCCTCCTTTAGGGCTGCTATTGAAAGCGCCGGGGCCTATGAGGCTGCTGTAATGGAACAACATATCGGCTTACTCGGTGTTTTAGCCAATATGTCTCCTTTATTAGGTTTGTTAGGCACCATCTTAGGGATGATAAAATGTTTTGATACTATCGCTGCTACTGGCAATCAAGGCATTGAATTAGCCAGGGGTATTTCTGAAGCTCTTATCACCACTGCCGGGGGATTAATTGTCGGGATTCCGTTATTAATATTTTTCTACTTTTTCCAAGGAAAAATTGATAATATCCTGATTGAGATGGAGGAGATCGCCTTAGAGGTAATCGAAAAATTATCTTTTAATATGAATACCTCTCTAATGATTAATCCTAAAACATTACCTCAGAATCAGAATACAATTATCCCTTTTGCATCTAGTGGGATAGATAAGACAAAAATTACTCAACAAGATGTATCAATAAAAAAATTTGGATCGCAAGAGGTTATTCTTGAAAAGAATGGAGTAGTTAAAAATAATGTTAAAAAAGAAGATACCCTTGTGCTAAAAGACGAAGACATTCCAGAGACTTAATAAAAAAATGCGCAAAAGAAGAAAAAAAAATATAAGAATGGAGCTCACCTCTTTAACTGATATAGTCTTTTTACTATTACTCTTTTTTATGCTTTCAACAACCCTGATAAAAGAAGATAAAGGTTTAGAGATAAAATTACCCGAGGCTAAAGGCCTTTCCCAACAACAAGAAGACGAAAAAAATACAACTATTGAAATTAGTAAAAGTGGGGAAATAGTCTTTAATGGAATGCTAGTCTCCTCTATAGCGAAATTAGAAGAAGAGCTTAATTCTTTGCAAGCAAAATCTCCCGATGAGATGATAGTTATAAAGGCGGATGAAAAGATTAACTATGGTCTGGTAGTAAAGGTAATGGGGCTGTGTAAAAGTAAAAAATTTAACAGATTAGGCATGTCTGCCCTGGAAGATTCGATGGATCGCTAATTTAAAACCTCTTTATATCTCTATAGGGTACGATCTCTCAATTATTTTATAAGGATTACCTAAATACGTTCGATGAAATCATATGCGTTTAAATTATTTCAAATTTCCTAACAATGGCTTTTTTATTTTATCCTCTATACTTATTCACCTCATCATCATTAGTCTTATTCGTATCTCCTCACCCTGTAGACCAGTATTAAAAAAAAAAGATAGATCACCTATCCATGTTATTAATCTGATCCCCCCCAAAAAAAAATTGGCTCTAGATAAAAAGCCCCTGATAGTGGCCAAAAAATCTCATAAACAAATCCCTTCAACAAGGACATCTTCCAGGAGATTAAAAACTACTATTCCTCCAAAGGTAGCAGATACATATAAGATTCAAAAACCAAGTACAATAAGGAAGACGTCTAACAGTGATAGGTATAGAGAGCTAACCTATAGCCATAGGGATCTGACTGAAAAAGTCATGAGAGGAGAAAAAAAGGATAGTAATGTCCTAATTTCTTCAAGACCAAATATTATTGATAAAGAAATTTCCAAAGGGGAAAAGAAACAACTCAATTTAGAAGAAAATATTATTAAGCCTATAGATTATGAAAGAGATCTGGAGATTGATAGAGCAGGGATGGATAGCTTTAAAGAAAGAGATGCTTACAACCTTTTTCAAGAGATACCCAAAAATGAGGTCAAAGAGAGTCCTTCTTCAGTAAGGGTATCGAAGAAAAATAATAACTTTGATATCTCGGATCCTCTTGAAATGGATATAAAAAGTGTGGGTACAGTAGGATTCCCTCTGAAAGATAAAAAGGATATCGATGAGCTGTCAGGATATAAGTTTAAAAAAAACAATATCCCTTATGAAAGTGAAGGCATTACACAAGATCGTTTTTATAAACATAACCTCCCTGGAGATGATGTTCGCAAGCCTTTATCAGATGAACATGAAAAATTACCTAAGGGATTGGATGATATAGATCTAATGGTAATGCCTCATGAGGAGAACACTGAGGTGGCGAAGGCTGAGGGGAATAAGCCTCCTGAACATATACCTACAGGAGGGAAGAACACATATTTGCCTGATAAGTTTGAATCGTCTTCCTGGGAAGAAAGGTTAAAGGAGGATGAAGTTTTAGATTTACCTTTAATTTCCCGCAATAATAAACAACCAACATTCCCAACAACTTCTTATCCTCATAATGACCCAGCTAAACCAATCCATTCAGGAGAAAAAGATGAATCCTTGTTGTCAATGAAAGTCAGTTCAAAAAAAGAGCCAATATCTTATAGTGAAACAAAACCTTCAATGGAAGATGATAGTATTCTATACAATCCTGCTGAAGGATCAACTGAGGTATCTTCATCACAAAAAGATAAAAATATTCCAGATTTAATAGAATACCCTCAAAAGAAAAATCCAACTGGTTTTGGAGATACTGGTATAAATAAAAATAAAGGTATATCAAAAAACATGCCTGAATTTTTCTATGAGGGGTCAGAAGGTCTTAATAGTACTGAAAAAAACTATAATGAATTAGATAATCTGGATGTTAATAAAAAAAAGGCAACTAAAGCTCATAACGTTAATGATAATAAATCAGTAGAATATCAGCTTCCTATCCAGGAAGGTCAACTCAAACAAAATTATCAAAATGATGGAAGCAGAGGAAAGATAAAGCCGATCAATTCAAAAGGAAACTTAAAGATTACAAGTCCGCTCTCTGGAACAACCGATAAGATGTCACACCTTATTGAGGGAAGTGTTGATGATTATTCCGTAGGGACGGTTCTTCTCTCTGTTAATGATAAAGTTACAACTGTAACAGTTGATAATAAAGGCTATTTTAGTCATGAAATAGCCTTAGAATCAGAAAAAAATAATATCAGGGTTGTAGCCGCCGATGCTATAGGTAATAACCTTGAAGATGCTATTAAGTTAACCTATAAACCATCTTCTTCAAGCGCCTATAAAATTGAGATATATGAGCCAAAAAATAACTCACTAAAAGATACCTCAGAAGACCCTGCAATTTTAGTAAAATGGAGGGTTAATGATAAAGATGTTAGGATAAAGGAAGGGTGGCTTATCTACAATAACTATCCGATGAGACTTGAGGTAGATAATAAATTTGAACAAAAATTAGTTCTATTACAAGAGAGGAATTCTATTGAAATTGAGGCAGTAACCTCAAAAGGGGTTACTTTAAAAAGTGAAAAAATTACAGTAGAGGCCAGTATCTTTCCTAAGGATATACTAATCTTGTTGACCTGGGATAATCCAAAGGCTGATCTTGATTTACATGTCTATGGCCCTGGGGATACGCACACTTATCGTATGGCTAGATATGATTATGAGACCAATGCTATTCCAAATGCCCAACTTGATCAAGATACCCAAGAAGGGTATGGGCCTGAGGTATTTACAGGTTACGAGCTTTTACAAGGCACTTATACAGTTAGGGTTAATTTTCATACCTTATTACGTAATTCTACTAAAGATACCACGACAGCCAGAATAAAAATTATATTTTATCCTGATGATTCAAGGCGTAGGACTGAGGATTATTCACAATTAATTAAATACACCCCTATTGATAAAGATGATAAATGGACTGTAACTAGATTTAAGATGCCGTAATTAAAGCCCTCCATCTATTGCCAGAGTAGAACCCGTAATATAAGAGGCTTCGCTGGTAGCTAGAAATAATACCCCATGAGCTACCTCTTCCGGACTAGCAAATTTTTTTAAGGGGATCATCTTCTGGTACTCTTTAAGAATTGCCTCATCCAGGTCATTAATAAAATCTGTAGAGACAAATCCTGGTGATACGCAATTCACTGTAATCCCTCGCGTGGCAACCTCTCTGGCTAATGAACGGGTCATCCCAATTAAACCAGCCTTTGAAGCAGCATAATTTGCCTGACCTTTGAAACCAAAGTGAGAAGAAGGAGAAGTTATATTAATTATCCTGCCGTAACGTTTTTTTATCATATTCCTGACCCCAAATTTACACATATAAAAAGAGCCTGTGAGATTTATATCTAAAACAGCATGCCAATCCTCTTTAGCCATTGTCCCTACTATTGAATCTTTGCGGATACCAGCATTATTTATTAGTATATCTATAGAATTGTATTTTTCTTCTATATAGGTATAAAAATTTTCAACTTGTTTATAGTTTGCCACATCAAATTTTTGTAGTTCTAAACGATCAGAATATTTGCTATTATCTTTTTTAAATTGCTCAGCCTTTTTATCGTTTGATGAATAAGTTACAATCACTGTTGCCCCTGATCTTAAAAATGCCTCTGAAATGGCCTTTCCTATCCCTCTTGTGCCACCTGTAACTATAACAATTTTGTTTAAAAAATCAAACATATCTCCTATCCCCTCTTATCATCTGATGACATATCTCGATCCCTCCTAAAAGTAAAACAATCCTATAATAACTTTTTAATAAACTCATCATCTTCTAGATATTTACCAAAAAATGTAGTTTAACACTTTCAACATAACTCCTCCTGAATAGTAAATTTTAAGTATTGTGTGAGATAAAGGTATTACTCTTCTTTTGTAAGGTTGGATATAACTCAGTATATAATAAGTTCCTTAAGCTTAGCAAGAAAATTTTCTATAAGGGATGTTAGTATACCTTTAGGCCTCTTCTGCAATTTGTGACCAAAATAGTACTGGCAAGAATAACTGTTAGATATTATAATTATATTATAATCCTTTCTAAAATCAAAAGGAGGAGATCATAATGTCTACAAGTTT
>JAZDLJ010000485.1:0-11279 GCA_043802115.1 bacterium
CTTTTTTATTTCGCCCTTTCAGGGCTTGACAATTGAGATGATATCACACCCAGGGCGTTGCCCTGGGCTGATACATAACGCCCTTTCAGGGCTAAAGCAAAACCTGATTATATCGGATTTAGGAAAACTGCTCCCCTAAATCCGATATAATCAGAAGAAATCAACTTTTTGAACCCAAATTTCACCCATAGGGTAATTTTTTTACCTTGTAAGGGTATGTTTGAGTAACGTGGTTGTTGGTTATGTCTTAAGAAATTCTCGTACTTTAATGGGAAAACTTTCAATAAATACCAAGGCATCTTTATAAAGCTGATAAATTTCTTCTACTGTCTTATCCAAAGGAAATACCGCAAAATTTTCATGAACCAATTGATTCCTGATTTGCCCTAGCTCTATAAATGCCCTAATAGATGATTCGAATTTTAAGTTCGACCTGCTTTCTGTTTTCATAAATTCTTTAAAATCACTTCCGAATAACCCAAAAAAAGTATTAGCATTTCTGCTATTCCAGTCAAAATACGTATGATATTGCCGTTCAATTGCTTTATTCTTTATAAAGTGTAAAAGCGGTATTGCTGTATTTATTTGTTCTTCTACTAACTTTAGGATATTATCTGTAACAATAAATTCAAAATAACTTGCTACTGCTAAAAGTAACGTCTTACGAAAATTACTATCGATATTACTTCTCAGAGATATCTCACCGTTTTCCTCAAGATATTTATCTAATGCCTGATTTTCTTCGTATAGTATGTCTATGATCGTTTTCTTCATTATTAAACTACCCTACTTTAACAATCTGTTTAGCACGCGTTAAACGACCTTTTACATTTTTTGTGTTTGTTGTTTTCCCTTTGGCAGCTATTAAAAATTCATCATCTTTCTTTAAATTAGCAATAGAATTCAAATCAAGCTTCCCTGTAATTAATCTTTTGTGGGTATAGGGCTCAAAACAAACTGCAGTAAAAACTGATTCAAATAAAGTAACACTGAAACGATTAGCTGTACTATAAAACTCCCTGGATAACTCTGAACAACTAGATAAAAATGAATCAAAGAGGACTTCCAAATAACTAATAGTTTCGGAGGTAAACTTTCCTGAATCTCTTGCAAATCCATTGAGAAACTTCAACATTGATGGGACATAATTATTTCCATTTATTAACATCGTAAAACTACGGAGCAAAATCTCTACATCTTTCATATGTAAGTCTGGCTCATCAACCCCTAAAAGTCTTCGCCATCCAGCTTTTATATTTAAATGTGAAAGCATCTCCAGAAAATTAGAATGATACAGACTCATCCTGATTTCCTGTGGAGCTAGATTAATTCCCCCTGAGTTTAGACGATTAAAAACCTCGTAAATTGCTGAATCATCATCTTTAGGCAATATCTGTTTTACAATTACATTTCTTATGGTGCGTAAATCGAAAGAACTTTTATATTCCCCTAATGTCGAGTAGTTTAGTCCACTAAATTTATTTGGTTGGTTCGGTGATTGTTCTGGAAGAAATAGATTAAACTTAGAAAAAAACGTATCATCGTGTAATTTTTCATCAGGAATATTGCTATACTTTTCAAATATCCTTCTTAATTCAGCCCTTTTTTCTTTTCGTGGAAATCTTTGTTTTATAAAATAATAAATAGACATTAGTCTTTGTTGTCCATCTATAACTAAAAATTTATTTCTAGTTTCTTCATAAAGAAAAATTTGTGGTACTGGAAGGCCGATAATAAGCGATTCAATTAACTTTGATGCTCTTTTAATATCCCAAACATAATTTCGTTGGAATCCAGGAATTTTCACAGAACCGGATTCAATGAATTGAAAGATTGTTAAGATATTAAAGTCATTTGGAGCTGCTGTTAAATCGTATTGAGATATAGGATATTCTATGTCTTCCTCTTCGCCCTCATCTTCACACAATAAATCACTAGCTTGTTCTTCCTCACTTATGAGAATATCATTATCACTATTAAACATGGTGGCATCCTTTCCTTTTTTTTAAGATTATATTTATTTCCTAAATTTTTAAGGATGATAAAGTGACTTATATTTCTGTTTGTGTAACCATGACAGCTTTCTGACTAGATTCAGACCATCCAGATAATTTAGCCATAAGATCACCAACCTCACTATGCAGCATTGATTCTACGTTACTACGATCAAAATCATCAGATCGTAAGATCATTCTATAAATACTTATATCTTCTTCTTTTTCTTTTTTCCATACTCCTGTGCCTCCCTTAAAAATTGTTGCAGATGGCTCGACTGATTGTAATTTTTGAATAAAAAGTTTTATTGAAGAATGTAACCAAATTGTAAAGGGTATCACATTTTACTTCCTTTCTATGTTGTTTTGTTTGAGCTATCTCTCAGCCTTTCCCCTAAGGGGTCAGACTAATTAATAAACTAACGTTAGATCAGAGCACATACTTTTAGTCCGACCCCTCCAGGGTCGAAAATACTATATAATTCCTTTCCGTGGGTTAAAACCCATGGCTATTCACATTTATCCCCTTTGGGGAAAAAGTGATAATAATCATATAGTTAAAAATTAATCGTTCGCAAACCCGCATAAAAAAATAAAAATTCTATGCAATAAATTTATTTGGTTGGTAAAGAAAAAATAAATTTCTCCTTGAACTGCTCAAAAATCCTTAACCCTTCCTTAACCGCCTTTGTCACTGCCCTTGGTGATACTGTAGCCCCTGTAATCTGATCTATATCTCCCCCATCTTTCTTAACTTGCCACTTTGTGTTTTGGAGTGATCTTCCTTTAAATTGATCCTTAAAAAAAGGCTTCAATATCTTTGCTCCCAAACCAGGGCTTTCCTGGGATTCAAGGATTTCAATCCCTGTTATTATCCCTTTTTCATTTACGCCTATCATAATCGCAATGTTTCCACCAAAACCTTCAGATGTCTTGGCCTTAAAAGCCACTCCAACTAATTTATCCTGCTTAAAACATCTAAAAAATTCTATTACCTGTTCTTCTCCTCTCTTATCTTTTCCAACTGAAACTTTAATTGCATCCTTAATAGGGTCATTATCATGTCCTGGAACAACAGCATCTATTGCATTAAGTTGTTCCCGACTTTTTTGTTCAGCAATAGGTTCTTTGGTAATATCGTATACCTTAGCTAAGATAACGGCAGCAACCATACATATTGTTGTCAATATAAGAATAGGTTTAAAAAAATCCTTCATTTCTTCCTTCCAAAACTCATTGGTCTTATGTATCTATTTATTAAAGGAGTAATTGAATTCATGATTAGAATAGCAAAGGTAACCCCTTCAGGATAGACGCTGAATAAACGAAATATACCCGTTAATATCCCGCATCCTGTGCCAAAGATGATCATACCTTTTGAAGTCACAGGTGTAGTTACCATATCTGTGGCCATAAAAAATGCACCTAGAATTAATCCCCCTGTAAGAAGATGAAACAGAGGGGGGGCGTATTTTATGGGATTAATCAACCAAAATATTCCAGTAAATAAAATTATACTAAAGATATAACTTAAAGGTATATGCCAAGAGATATGTCCTTTATATAATAAATAGATTGCCCCTGTTAATAACAAAATAATTGATACCTCTCCGATACATCCTCTTTTGTTCCCAATAAACAAGGTAAGGAATGAGATATCTTTTACAGAAAGAACTCCTTGAGTCTTCAATAGTCCCAGGGGCGTTGCCCCAGAAATAGCATCTACCAAAAACCTTCCAGGATTTGACCAGCGTGTCATCTGAGCTGGCCAGGATACTAGTAAAATTGCCCTACCAACAAGAGCAGGATTAAAAATATTATGCCCTAACCCTCCAAAGACCTGTTTACCTACAAAAATAGCCATAAACGCACCTATAGCCACCATCCACCAGGGTGAGGAAGCAGGTAGGGTCAAGGCTAAGAGTAAACCAGTAACCACTGCACTTCCATCGCTAATGGTTAACTCTTTCCCCATTGCCTTTTGAATGATTGCCTCAGATAAAACTGAAACCATAATTGAGACAAGTAATACCTTTAAGGCAGCTAAACCAAAAAGATATATCCCAAATACGGCTGCCGGCATAAGGGCTAAAACAACACTATACATTATATTAGCTACAGTTTCTTCACTATGAATGTGTGGTGAAGCTGAAACCGTAAGGATTTGATCAGACATTTAAGCACCTTTTTTAAAATATATCATCAGGAAGTTCAAACTTTCTTATCAGTCCTTTTAATGCATATGGCAATATAATTGTCTTCTTTCCATGAGTTTTAACTGGAAAAGACCTATTTCCTTTTATGAACTTTCCAGAATGTCTACCACCACTTTTAGGATCAAATTCCACTTCATAATATTTTAGTATCTCGATTGCCTTTCTCAATTCGAGAGCCTTAGGCATAAGTAATCTCTTTTATCTTATTATTTTTAAAGCTATCAATATTTTCTTCTATGCTCATTAATTCAACTTGCAATTCTAGTTCTCTATACATGTCCCAGAACTTCTTTTCTTCCGGATCTATTATTTCATTTAATGCACCTTTTTTTAAGGCATATTCAAGATAATCCTTTATACTATCAGTTAGAGAGGCCAGGGCATCTTCTTCATCATCGCCATGACTTGATATTGAAAAATCTAGACATCTAGCTACAATAACAGCATCTTCCTCTGTTAGTAATATATGAAGGTGTAAATTAGACATATTTTTTATGATTCCGGTAACAGCTTTTAATGGTCTCATTCCTCACTCCTGTTCATAAAAAGTTATTGGCAAGAAGGAAAAAATAAAAAAACTATTTTTTCCTTCTTGCCAATAACTCCGCCTTTGCATGTTTTACAAGATGAACAATTGGTCTGTTTGCAGGGCATCTATAAGTGCATGCCCCGCATTCTATACACTCAAGAGCCCCATATCTTTCTGCCTCTTCAAAATATTTTTTTTCACTATATATACTTATAAGGTTAGGAAGGATTTTTTGTGGACAAACACTAACGCATTTCCCACATCGAATACAAGATTTTGGAAGCCTCTTTTTAACCTCATCCTTTGCTAAAACCACGATACCTGAGGTGCCTTTAATTACAGGTACCTCTCCTGTATATTGGGCTAACCCCATCATTGGGCCACCCATAATTAATTTTCCAATAGGATTTATGCTTCCACCACAAAATTCTATTAAAAAAGAAAAAGGTGTTCCAATACGTACTCTAAGATTTTTAGATTCTTTAATAGCACTACCAGTAACAGTAACTACCCTCTCAATTAAAGGTTTTTTATACTTAAGCGCCTCAACAATAGCAACTGCTGTTCCTACATTTTGGACAACAACACCGACATCCATTGGTAGACCTGGGGGAGGAGGAACCTCTCGATTTAATATAGCCTTAATAAGCTGCTTTTCTGATCCTTGTGGATATTTTGTCTTTAATCCAACTATTTTAATATTTTTTTTGTCTAAAATTGTATTCTCTAAGGTCTTTATGGCATCTATCTTATTAGCCTCAATGCCTATATAACCCTTTGCTACTCCTAATATCTTCATTATAATCTTTAAACCAGTTATTATATCTGCCGGTTTCTCAAGCATTAGACGATGATCTGCTGTCAAATAAGGTTCACATTCCACTCCATTAATTATAACTGAATCAATCGTCTTTTCTTTTGGAGGACTTAATTTAACATGGGTAGGAAAGGATGCTCCTCCCATGCCTACTATCCCTGCCTCTTTAATTAAGACCTTCATCTCTGCAATATCTATTTCTAACGGATCTATTTTACTATTTAAATCTACATCCCTGCTCCATTCATCTCTTCCATCAGATTCAATAAATATTGCAAATACCTCATTACCAAGAGGATGAAAAAATTTATCTATGGCAGTAACCTTACCGGAGATTGATGCATGAACTGGGGCTGAGACAAATCCCTTCGCTTCACCAATCTTTTGTCCAATAACAACAATATCATTTTTTTTTACAAGTGGTTCACAAGGTACACCAATATGCTGTTGTAACGGGATTATTACCTTAGAAGTAAGAGGGGCAATCTCGATGGGTTTGGTATTTGAATGCTGTTTGTTGTCTTTTGGGTGAATACCCTGATTAAAGGTCTTGTATTGCATTGTGGCGCTACACTTTGTGTGAGATTTTTTTTAGTATATGGATAAAATAGTTTTTTTATTTTATTCATATACCAAGTTTATGCTTTTAAATTATATTACTCCAACTTAGGTTTTTCCAAGTAATTTTGTTAGTTAAAACCAGTATGTTAACGCACTGAGGCATAAAGTTTTTAAGTTTTTTTTTCCCTTTATGCCTCAGTGCTTTTGCTACTTTATGCCTAAACAGCTGGTTACAAAACTAACCTGCATTACCTCAAAAAAACTTAACCTGGGAGTAGTATAATTATACAAAAATTATGGACTAAAAGAAAAGAGAAATATACTACTCCAACTTGAATTTTCCCAAGTGGTTGTGTTAGTTAAAACCAGTATGTTAAGGCACTGAGGCACAAAGTTTTTAAGTTTTTTTTTATTTTTTTCCTTTGTGCCTCAGTGCCTTTGCTATTTTGTGCCTAAACAGCTAGTTACAAAATTAACCTGTATTACCTCAAAAAAACCTAACCTGGAGTAGTATATACATACAATGTGGATAAAGCAAAAAAGCTACTTTATCCACATTGTATGTATAAAAAAAAGGAGGGTAATATCAATACTACCCTCCTTTTAAAGTATAAAAAAAATATAATTACTACTCCCCATAAACAATCACTGTCAATTTGGCATAAACTCCTAATATACGTGTATTATCGTAATCAATATGATGTACTTTTGTAATATCTCCGTCTCTCATAGCAGCATCTATGCTTGCATCACCAACCGCAACAAGTCCTAAAACTGAGACACATGAGGCACTTCCAGATTTGGAAGGCTGGACATCTACGGTATTCAATGTAGTTGCTGGATAAGGAGCTTGATAACTAGTATATATCCCTCCTATAACCTGCGTTGGAGGAATCATCGCACAGCCAGAAAAAACACACAGAGAAAACAAAGCTATTCCCCCCAGTAAAATAATTCTTTTCATTATTCTTGTCACCTCCTTTTGGCTTAGAATAAAGCGTTTATAGCTAAAAGTAATTACTCACTACAATATGTAATTATCCTAGCTTCTTCTAACATATCCTTAGCTAAGTCATCTGGATAACCATCCAAATAAAAAATTTTTTTTACCCCAGCATTTATTATCATCTTTGCACAAAGCACACAAGGAAAGTGGGTGCTATATAATGTAGAATCATTGATGTCAGCGCCAGAGGTTGCTGCTTGAATAATTGCGTTTTGCTCTCCATGAAGCCCTCTACAAAGTTCATGTCGTTCACCTGAAGGTATCTTCATTTTTTCACGAATACACCCTACGTCTAAGCAATGTCCTAACCTGGAAGGAGCTCCATTATATCCCGTTGCAAGTATCCTTTTATCTTTTACAATAAGCGCCCCAACATGACGTCTTATACAGGTCGATCTTTTGGCTACTAATCTTGCTATTTCAACAAAATAATCATCCCATGATGGTCTGATAAATTTATTCATTTGAGAATCTCGTTCTATCAAGCCTATCTTGAACGTATAGAAATTTTCTTTTTTTTTATGCGAGTTTACGGGCGATGAATTTTTAAGTAGAGTCCACCCGTAGGGCGTTACTTTAAAAAATAATTGCGTAATTCATACTTAGAAAAACCTAAGTTGGAGTACTTTACATGCAATAGGGATAAAATAAAAAAACTATTCTATCCCTATTGCATGTAAAGGAAATTTAGTACATAGTTCTGTTGTCTGTTCTCGAATCTTCTTGTAAATTTTTTGGTTGCCTATGTTATTCAAAACCTCTGTAACCATCTCTCCGATTACTTTTACTTCTTCTTGTTTCATTCCCCTTGTTGTGATTGCCGGCGTTCCTATTCTAATGCCACTTGTAATCTGAGGTGGTTGAGGATCAAAAGGAATACCATTTTTATTTACAGTTATTCCAGCCTCATCAAGCGCCTCAGCTGCATCTCTACCAGTTAAGCCATTTTTAGACACATCTATTAAGATTAGATGATTATCTGTCCCTCCTGAGACTAACCTAAAGCCATTTGAGATTAATACCTCAGATAAGGTCTTTGCATTTTTTATAATTTGTTGCTGATATCCTTTAAAGTTCTCCTCCAATGCTAATTTGAAACAAACTGCCTTTGCAGCAATAATGTGCATTAAAGGTCCCCCCTGTGTCCCTGGAAAAACTGCCTTATCTATATTAGAGGCATATTTCTTTTTACACATTATCATCCCACCTCTAGGTCCTCTTAATGTCTTATGGGTAGTAGTAGTTACAAATTCACACACAGGAACCGGATCAGGGTGTAATCCTGCTACTACCAGACCTGCAATATGGGCAATATCAGCCATAACAACAGCCCCTACCTCATCAGCTATCTTCCTAAATTCACTGTATTCAATTGTCCTCGGATAAGCGCTTGCACCAACTACTATTAGTTTTGGCCTATTTTTTAAAGCTAAATCACGAACCTCGTCAAAGTCAATATATTCAGTTTTACGATTAACTCCGTAGGGAATAAATTTATAATATTTGCCAGAAAGGTTAACTGCACTACCGTGGGTTAAGTGCCCACCATGAGCCAAACTCATACCCATCACTGGGTCTCCATAATTTAATATAGCATAGTATACTTCTAAATCTGCCTGAGAACCAGAATGAGGCTGGACATTAGCATGCTCTGCTCCAAATAATTGTTTTGCCCTTGAAATTGCTATTTTTTCAACAAGATCTACGTATTCACAACCCCGATAATATCGTTTTCCAGGATATCCTTCAGCATATTTATTGGTAAGAACCGAACCCTGAGCCTCAAGCACAGCTTGACTTACAAAATTTTCAGAAGCTATCAGTTCTATTTTAGAGTGTTGTCTTTCTTTCTCAAGACTAATCGCTTCGGCTATCTCTGGATCAACACATCTTAATTCACTCATAAACAACTCCCTTAACCTCAAAAATTAGGGGCTCAGCAGCTATAACTCATTTATTTATAGTTACTGAGCCCCTATCAACAGACATTTATTATTACACTTACTTATAGTTCTTTATAATTTTTACTAACTAGTTATTAGTTAATCCTTTGTCAGCATGACACCACATACAGAATTTCTTCAAATCCCTACCACCATCTGTTGGAACCCTTAAATACATATGATTTGGATTTGACGGATGTGGATCATGGCAACCCATACAGGTCAAATCTTCTTCCTGTGTTCTAAACCCTTTAGCACTTTCAGGTAATTTTACCTTTATAGGTCTGATTCCACTTGGATGTGTCTCCTCCATCTTAACAGGACGATACCCGGCACCTGCAGGTTCCTCTGCGTGACAGGCCATACAAATTGCATCCATTCTTCCAAGAGCCTGCCCTGTCGCTGGATTTATAGTTGTTGTATTTAATGGTTCTGTTAGAATAACAGGGCCCTGACCAGAATGAACGCCATGACACAACGAACATTCTTCGTGGCCTACTCCTGCAAAAACCAAAGTTGGCACTATTAATAATGCTAATACTGCAACAATCCCATAATAACCTTTTCTCATTTTCTATTCACCCCCTTCTTTCTAAGAATTTATACTTACAACAGGTAGAAAGTAAAACTTTCTACCTGTTGTAAGTATTTTTACTTAAATCACTTTTTCGTCATTTTCTTTCTTATTTGTGCCAGTCTTCGTTGTGCAGTTTTTACAGTCTCATCATGATCTAACACCAGGATATCAAAATCATCACTTCGTTGGAGTTTGTTGAAAATCTTGTTTGCCTCAAGTCTCAAGAGTGCACGGGATAACATTTCCATAAATTTTTTGCGTTTAACATCACTACCCTCTTCAATTTCTGCAGCCACATCGTCCCAAAACTCTAAATCGTTGGTATCAGCAAATTGTTGATGAGACCATCCGCCTGGTGACCAACTAGCATCCTTATTTTCTTTGTTATTGAGAGAAAGCAGCACATATCCCTCATAGCTATCACAGTCAATGCAAAATTGTGTAAACGTTTCCTCTTTATGAGCGACAGAAAATAGAGAAATAGCTTCTTCTACCCAACGCGTAAATGTCTCTTCTGCTGCCAACCAGCTAAATTTGCCTGCTTGCTTGCTGGCTTTTTCGAGTATCGCAGAGATGTCCCAAGCACCACACCAGGCTGCCCAATTTGCTAATGGAGAACCCGATAATCGTTTGCGTCCAAGTTTAGGATTATCTCTCAAAAAGGCTTCAACCGCCTCCTTTTTTCCAAGGAGAACCGCACTGATAAAATTGAGTTCATGACCAGCATTGAGTAGGAGATCAGCTTTCTTCTTTAGTTCCTGAATAACCGTCGGTTCAGGAAGAGTTAGGTCTTTAGCCCGTGCAAGGCGCGCATCTTGTGGATACTCACTACGTATTTCGTACCCGACACATTGCAATAAGTCTTCTTCCTCATCTTTTATATTTGGACTATGTTGGAGCAATAATGAAAAAATAGCGATATCTTGTTTCAGCGCTCCATAGAAATCGTTATTAGTAGGTTTTACCCCCTGCTCAAGTAATGTTTGCAATTGGTTAACATCCCCTGCTAGGATTGCTTCATATAATGAAGACACATCTTCCCTCCTGTAGATCAAAACAAGCCAAATTTTAAATCTCTTTTTACGTTATGATAAGATACGACAATATGTTTGTCAAGATTAAATTTCCGCTTATAACAATTTTCATTTTTCATCTCTATTTGAAAACGCTTCACCCTCACTTCCAACAACCTTTAATTGAGAGAAAGAAACATTTTCTAAATACAAAGAAACAAGACCCATTACAATAACTGGAAATATAGATATAGCCCAAAGTATAATTGCAAAACATTCTGGTCTTCCCTCAACTGTCGATACACTCAGCAAACTAATTCCGGCTGCACAAGCAAAATGAAATACACCGATATAACCAGGAGTAGAAGGTATGGCTACAGCTAATGAGATAATTACTAAGATAAAAAATGAGGCCAGGAAGGGAAGCTTTAGATCAAAGGCATAAAACAATATATAGATACTCAGACCCGCCATAAACCATAACAAAATCGAATATAGAACAACAGGGATTATTTTTTTTTTGTCTTGAAAAAAATCTATACCGTTAATAAATGATTGGAGTATAGTAATTATTTTAGTGGACAACTTGGGGAAAATAGGAGAAACTATCTTTTTAATAAAAA
>JAZDLJ010000053.1:0-4062 GCA_043802115.1 bacterium
TTTTTATCTCTCAATAGATAAGCTTTGTTAAGATCAGCATTTTGAACTAGTAATAATCCTCCTGCTACAGCAAGTAACTGGAGTAAGCTGGTCTTCCTTTTTAAAGTAAATACACCGGATGAGTCAACTGCACCCATTAGATAGACCTTATAGTTATTTATACTTTGTAAAATTACAGTTACCTGGGGATCTTTAACGAAAGAAGCAAGTCTTTTGGTAATGATTTCCTTTACCTCTAAAGGGGTTAATCCATTTACTTTTAAATCGTCCAGTAAAGGGAATGAAATCATGCCATCAGGTCTTACTATCACCTCTCTGCTTAATTTCTCATTTTCCCAGACAGAGATATATAATACATCTTCTGCTCCAATCTTATAATCACCATTCATATAATTATCATCTTGGGCATATAGATTTTTTTTATTTATTATTAAAGAAAATATCAAGATAAGAGATAGTGATATTATGATATTTAAGGTAGCTTTCATGGATATTTCCTTTATTTTCAAGTTATAGCTTCGCCTTCTGAATTACAATCCAGCCTTCGGCCATGATCTTCATCCCGGCCATTCCATCTGATTTTGCAAAGGTTCAGAAGTTCAGGGTTTAAGGTTAGTCTTATTTCCAACCTTGAACCATAAACCTGGCAACCCGCGTAATTACATAATTTATAAATTAGATTAAATTTTATAAGATGTAATCTGCCTTATTGGATATCTGATTATTTTATCGGCTAGTCTTTTTCAAAAATTAGTTCCGCCGTCATTCAATTCAGGGCAGATCGGCATTGATCTTCGTTTCGGCCAAGTTTCGAATTGTGAATTCAGATTTACTATCCCCTCTTATCACTGACGTAAAACACATATTAAAATATTATCTTGCGCCCTTGTGGGTAAAAATAGTAGTAAGGGTCTTTAAGATAATTATTGAATCAAGAAATAAAGACATATTCTTAATATAATAGAAATCATATTGTAATTTTTCTATAGCATCCTCAATATTAGCTCCATAGGAATAATTAACCGCTGCCCAGCCCGTTATACCTGGTTTTACGGAATGCCTCTGATCATAATAGGGAATTATTTGTTTTAGCTTTTCTACAAAAAAGGGACGTTCAGGGCGGGGGCCAATAAAACTCATATCTCCTTTTAAAACATTAAATATTTGTGGTATTTCGTCAATACGCACTTTTCGGATAAATTTTCCAATACGGGTCGTCCTCTGATCATTTTTATCAGCCCATACTGGTCCGGTATGCTCTTCAGCGTCTATCTTCATGGATCTAAACTTGAATAATGTAAAAATACGACCATTTTCCCCCACCCGCTCTTGCCTGTAGATTATCGGTCCTTCTGATTCTAATTTAATCAATAAGGCTGTGATAATCGAAATCGGTGAGGTTACAAGTAAACCTATAAATGAAAACACGATATCAATGATTCTCTTCCTTAGTTCAATTAATTTGTTTTTGGTAAATCCATCTGTAAATATTAACCAGGCCGGTCTTAAGCCATTAAGTAAAATCTTTCCTTTTAAATGTTCATAAAAGGTATGTATATCCAGGATCTCAACACCTTTAAATTTGCAATTAATAAGATATTCAGCCGGAAATTTTTCTATGCCCTGTGGCCAGGAAACAATGACTTTTTTTATTTTTTCTTTCTCTGTTATGTAATTAAGATCCTTTACTAAACCCAGGACCTTTGGGATGCCAATGTTCTTTCCTACTAAGGCTGGATCATTGCTTATAAATCCAATAATTTTAAATTTTGGATAATCATCTGCCAACACTTCTTTTACTACCATTTTACTCAATTCATTAATTCCTAAGAATAAGATCTTATCCTGGATATTAACCTTACCGACAGCTCTGTAGAATAAAAATCTCCAGGATAATATTAATCCACAGGCAACCATTGAAAGAAGAAAGCAATTGAAGTAAGATAAGCGATTAATAAACAATATATAACACCCCATTGAGGCAATTATAAATGACACAATACATTTAACTACTAATGACTTTATTGAATATCTCTTTTCCGTGATATAAAGTTCATTAATAAAGAGCGCTACCTGGCTTATTAAAGGGAAGGAGATTATTAAATGTATATATCTTAAGTCAACGATATAAAAAGAACTAATTCTATTTATTATTTTTAAGGCTATAGCGGCGGTAAATAACAAGATCAAAAAGTCAATAGAAAATACCATGAACCATATCCTGGAAAAATGTTTTTCTAAGTAGGTTATCATAGTATTTTTTTTTACTCCCCACCTAACTTCCTAAATACAAGATCCGGATGTAATTGATTAATTAATTTAATCTTATAACTTAATCTTATTACTTAAAGACTCAGCTTTTAATTTCGCAAATTGTATGCCAATACTAATTTCTCTTATTAACCATAAATAAATATTTGGTTAACTTGAAAGTAAAGGAATTTCCATTTTTTTATGCGGTCTGCCCAGGGGATCTAAACGTCCGGGAAAATATAGGGGAAAAAATACCCGAAAAGTTTAAAGGCAGATATATTAATAACCATTAAGTTATATTTCATAAAATTAATACTTATTTCATAATTAAAAAGGCAGTATAGCTATCCAGATAAGTTTCTTCCGCCAGAGCGTAGTAGGAATGATGTCCCGCAGAGACGCAGAGAATGCCCAAAAATGATATCCTCTGCGTCTCTGCGTCTCTGCGGGAGGAAGAAATTTTTCCGGACAAGTATATATTAATTTTGGGAAGAAGAAGGAATGGAGAAAGAAGAAGGAATGGAGAAAAAGAAAAAGGGTCGAAGAGTGTTGTCCAACTCTTCGACCCTTCCCTTCAAGACCTGATAATTACTTTAATAACTATGATCAAGGTATATGATCTCTATCCCCCACAAAAACCTACGTAAACCAACTAACTCTGTTACAGCTTTATGGACATCTTCTTCTTGAACCCAACCAGGCTGATAAGTCCCATGCTGAGGAGAAGTAAGGTACCTGGTTCGGGAACAGGTGCAGTTTCATTCTTGACCTTGTTACCTGAATGACTCACACTCCAGTTACTATTAAAGTCTGAATTTTCACTGATCATGATGTTACCGCCCGTATTCTCCGAATCTGCATAGTAAGAACTCAACGCTCCATCAACAAAGTCAAAGGTGAAATTAAACATACTATAGTAAGGGCCAAGATCCTGCCAACCGAAGTTGGTTATTTCACCAGCTATCAGTAGCCCGCTGTAATCGATATTACCATCTTTATCTTTATCGATATCGCCCCAGATTTCCAGATCATTACCTGCAACGCCACCAGCAAAATTACCGGAACTGTCTACCTTAAATTGAACTTTATAGTCACCAAAAGCTGGATCTGAGTCTTGGCCACCCGTAATATATACATGAGATACATCAGCAAAGATAATTTTAATCGCTTGGGCAGTGGATGAAAATAGATCTGTGTCTGCATTATACTGATATGTCCCTGTGCCGTCGGAGTATATCTCCGGATATGCAAGCGTGAGATCGATCAAGTTAGCTTGTGAGTTCACAACCATCAGAAAAAAGACCAGCGCTGAAAGTAATAAAATTTTTGAGAGCTTTTCCATTTTTTTCACCTCCTTTCATAGTGAAGTTATCCGGCCCGATAGATGTAATCTATCCCGGAAAGTACAATATTCCTTCCTTTCTCAGGATATTATCGGGCAGATTCATTTCCAAGAGACCTTGTTTTAGCTAGCCTTGATAGATATATTGAGCAAATTTAATGCCAAGGCTAAGGTCTTTTATTTTTTTAGTTTTTATGAGATCAAAAATCTAACCTACAGGTATATCTTAGTTAAGTATTTTTAATTAATTTTTAGTCATAGAGGTAGTAGCTTATTTTGGCATATGCCGATATTAAAACAGATCTCAGGTAGTTCAGAATTTTAGGGAGAATTAAAGTGAAAATGGATCAGCCGGGATCAATTTCCTAACATAAAATATTTCTATAATGTTATAGGAGGGATGGTGATTAAGTCATAAGCGGGGTGGGAATAGATTAGTCTCTTAAATAATAAATTAATTTCCCACC
>JAZDLJ010000056.1:0-7792 GCA_043802115.1 bacterium
CTTCATGGTGGAATATATAAAAAAAAGGGACCAAGTTTCTTTTAGAAGTAATATAAAATATTCTCTATTGCTTGTGATGATGATTTCTTTAAGTTCAACAAATAAAATCCTTCCTAAAGAAATACATGAATTAAAGGATCAATTACATAAATCACGACTTACTGGAAAGTATGGACCGATTAATGCATTTATTAAAATTATGCAATATGACTACAAAAAAGAAGCTATTGATCCCTCAAAACTAAGCGAAGTGCATTTTAAAGAAGCAGAAAAATATGGCTTTTATTTTTATGGATCAGGAAATATTGGATATCCATTATTAAAAGATTATATCTATAAAGGTGAAAAACCTTTTGAAACAATTAAATCACAAATCCTGAAACCAAATATAATTGTCTTTTTTACTGAAGGCTTTTCAGCACGGGAGTTAAGTCTGTATAATCCGCAATATAAAGAGCTAACACCCAATATAGACAAATTTTCAACCCATGAAAAGGTAATGATTGTTGATCATTATTATAACCATACAGCTGCTACCTATAGGGGGTTGCTTGGTCAACTGTGCTCAATATATCCGACTTATGGGGGAATCGGAGGATGGCATACTTCTTTCAGTTCATTGCCGAAGATGGAATATTTGAGTTTAAATAACATTTTTAACCGAAATAATTATGATACAGTTTTTTTTGATAGCCATCGAAAGGATGCTGCATATCTTGATGAATTGCTAAAAAAAATAGGTTTTAAGAATGTTTGGAATGCTGAAGAGATGTCTAAGGATTTTCTTGAAGGAGAAGAACCTTTAAGGTCTGATGCTCTATCTGATCACCAGTTAATGAGGGCTCTCATTGGATTTATGAAAAAGAGGGAAAAATTATCTGAAGGTACCCCTCTTTTTTTAGGACTGTATAATTTAGAAACTCATACATGGCAGGAACCTGCAAAAGATGGTTTAAGATATGGAGATGGTAGTAATAATGTCTTAAATATTGCCCACAATTTTGATGATGCATTCGAGAGTTTTTGGGAATATTTTAAGAATTCATCATACTTTGAGGATACTATTTTTATCTTTACTGCCGATCATTGTCATTATCCAACTGAAAATATAATTAAGATGGCTGGTGAGGGATTTCAACCTTTATTTGTAGATCAGATCCCTTTGATGATTTATGATCCTGTTCATAGGTTACCCAAAAATTATGATGCAAACTATAGTACCACTATAGATTTTGCTCCTTCACTTATTCATTTACTCGGTTTTCCAAACCATAAGAATACTTTTTTAGGAGAGTCCCTATTCTCTAGACAAAAACGTGAATATTATGGTAAGGGACTTAGTGTTATTGGGGAATCATATTTCCTTATCGAAAAAGAAATGATTCATTTAGATACCTCTCCAGTTTATACAAATAATATTAGGCTTTTAAAAAATATTATTGGTTTTACTCAATATATAGAAACATCTAATCAATTATGGAAACGAGAGTGGAATGATATTTTTATTAACCCTATTTCCTAATTTCCTAGGAGCTTTTGAAAGATTTATCGGGGAAAAGGTAGAAATAGAGAGGGTTTAATCCCTCTTGGAGCCATATCCATTTTTTAGTGCTTCTATAAGAATTTATTTTCATACTCTTTTTCAATCTTTCAGGAAAATTTTTATCTGAATTAAATAATATTGAATAATTAGACGGTAATAAGTAAGAATATTGAAAGCCCTTGGTCTATTGTTTTTCTGGTAACTGCTTACCATTTCAATTAATGGTTTTAATGTATTTCCCCAAAAAATTTTTTCTTTAATCGCCGCTATATTTTTTTTACATTGTTCGTAAAATGTTGTATCTTCTGCAAACTTTATTATAGCCTCAACAATCCCATTAATATCCTGGTAATCAACTACAATCCCTAAATCATTTCTCTGTACTAGCTCACTCAGATAATCACCTTTAGTTGTCAAAATTGGCAAGTTTGTCCACCAGTAGTCTAATATCCTTGTCCTTAAAGAAAAGTAGGTCTCAAGATTATCGAAATGAATTGAAGCCCCGATCCATGAGGCGAGAAAAAAATCTGCTCTCTCAGTAAATGGTATCCAATCATGGTTAAAAAATATTTGTCGATTTGTCAAATCCAGGTCATTGGAAAGTCTAATTGCCTCCTGGATCATCTTACCTTCTTGAAATCTACCTTTAGGTAAATAGGTAGTCCCTAGAAATAAAAGTTTTATTTCAGGACAAGAATATTTTAAAATATTTATCGCCTTAATTAGGGATAAGGGATCAAACCAATTCCAGATTCCACCTCCCCAGATTATAATTTTATCTTTTTCAGAGTAATTTGGGATCAATTTTTTTATTACTTGATTATCTTTAATCTTTAATGGGGGATTTGCAGATAAGCCAAACGGGACAACGCTTATCAAACTTTTAAATGCAGGATCGGATTGATAACTCTTTGGATTAATTCGTCCGATGGCCTCCAATTCACCAAGATAAAAATCGCGTTGCCTTAGAGAAGAAGCTAATATGTGATTGGCAGTCAATAATTGCAATTTTAAGAGAATTGATTCTGATTTATAACTAATATTTCTAAGGGGTAAGGGGAGATATCTTTCATTTTCTAATTTTTCTAGTGAGATGAGATTGTATAAGTCAACGATATAAAAGATTTTTTTTTTTTCGAACTGCTTCAAGGAGAATTGGATGTAATTTTTGGGCTATTATGATATCAATTTCATTTAATATGTTTTTTAAATCTCTTTGCCTTTTATATCTTATAAAGTTAATTTTAATATCTTTTTTATCCCAAATGGATGCTCCTGGGGCAGCAAGATATACATCATTTTCTTTGGCAAGCTGTGTGGCTATCTCTTGATAACGTATTCCATCTCCTCCCATCTTATGATTAATAACACCATTTGAACAAACTAGAATTCTAGCCATTTTTTATCTCAATGATTTCTCATATCTTCTTCAAATTTCAAGGAAAAAGATAAAAACTAATATTTAGACACGGATTAACACGGATTTACACAGATTAAAACTTTTGATTAATTGCGAGATCGCTTAATTTTTAATGTTTTTATAATCCGTGTCTAAAAAGTCTTTTTCTTTTTATTGTGTTGGCTTATCATGCTTTTTGAAGATGATACCGCTCTATTGAGCGGGAAGGGAATGCCGGCTGCTAGTCTAACGCCCCTTTTATCTCATCCTTTAGCCTAAAATTCTTTTTATCTCCCCTAGATTATCAGTCATCTCAATGGCCTCTTTTATAACACTGAGTTTTTCAACATCCTGAATTTTTTTTACATCAGGCATGAGTTGAAGCCCTTCTAAACCAAATTTCAACCTCAAGCCTAGGTCAATAGCCTCATAAAGTCCCCAAATTCTTCCCTGTCGTATCCCTTGTTCTCGGCCTTGTTCTCGGCCTTGTTCTCGGCCTTTTTCAATCCCTTTTTCAATCCCTTTTTCAATCCCTCTTTCTTCATATATGGTAATCATATCCTTAACCTCCTTATATTGCTTATCTTGATTAATAACCTTTAATGAGAGTTCTTCTTCCTCTTGGCTTGATCTCATTGATTTATTTACAAAATTTATTAAGATGCTCTGCCTTGCTTCATCTAATCGAGAGGTTACAATTAATCTCAAGGCCTCAAGCTTGACCTTTAACCGTTCCTTCTTGTCAAAACCCATCTTAACCATTAAGGCATACGCTAACGGATTATTGCTCTTTAAATATCTTTTATAGTCAAGTTCTTTTAGTTTTATCTTCTTATAATGAAAGTCTAGGTAGGTCTCATCATATTCTACCTTATACCCCCTATCAATGTCATCTCTCCAGAGATGGTCATCAGCAAAGAGCACAACTGGAATAATGTCCTTTTCATACCTTAGATACAGTTGGGCAAAGTATTTAAACATCCGTTTACTTATCCCCATCTTCTTCTGCCCTTCGACCTCAACATGAATTATAATAATCTGTTCCTCTTCTTTATCCTTCAGAATTACTTTAACTACCAGGTCTAACTCCTTACGTCTGCCCTCAGGGATATCTGTAAATATCTCCTGCAAAAGAAATTCGGTAGAGTCAAAGTCTATTTTAGGGACTAAAAATGGGAGAAATAATTCTACGAACTCCTTGAAAAAGGTCTGTAAGAGTAATTTAAAGAGTTGATCATTGTCTGTCTTGCTGCTATTGTCCTGTTCTACCATATTCTGACTCCTGTATTCTACAGTTTTGAATTCTTTTATCCTTGTCGCAAGTGTTATTTTTGAGGAATCAAAAGCTTAGTCAGCTAAGCGCTCTTTTTAAAAATGTTATTCTATGACCGTTCATCCTGATTAGGGAATAATCTCTTAATCGGGTATCAACATGATAATTCTACTTTTATCCCTTTTAATTGTCAATAAAAAAAAGAGTCTCAAAATCCGGTAGTCCCATTTTTTAGAAATTGACAGGAGAACTTATTCAAAGTATACTTTATTACTCCAAATTAGGTTTTTCATATCCCTTAGATGTCCTTTCAAAAGAGAAAAAATAAGGAGGTAATAATAAGATGCGTTTTTTTAATACAGCCGGGCCAGTAGATTATAAGGAACATTATTGTCTATCCCCAATTGAGCGATTTAATCTCGCAGATATAATATCGCTCATTGAACAGAAGAAATATTTTGTCCTGCATGCGCCAAGACAAACAGGAAAGACTACCTGCCTCCTTGCCCTTATGGAGTATCTGAATAATACAGGAAAATATCGTGCCCTTTATTTCAATGTGGAATCAGCTCAGGCTGCCAGAGGGGATGTGCGGCAAGGTATGAGGGCCATTTTGAGTGAAATGGCTTCAAGAGCGCTTTATTTTTTGAAAGATAATTTTCTTGAAATACATATAGAGCAGGTATTAAAGAAGGGTGGAGAATATGGTGCGCTTGGTAAGTTACTCTCCCTCTGGGTCAGCGAAAGTCAGTTACCGATAATTCTTTTAATAGATGAAATTGATTCTTTGGTAGATGATACTCTTATTTCGATATTACGCCAGTTGCGGGCTGGTTATGATAAACGTCCCACTGAATTCCCACAAAGTGTGATTCTCTGTGGTGTAAGAGATGTTCGGGATTATAGGATACACTCATCCAAGGATAAGGCTATTATTACAGGCGGAAGTGCATTTAATATCAAGGCTAAATCTCTTCGACTGGGAAATTTTTCTAAGGAAGATGTGAAGACTCTTTATAGACAACATACTGATGAAACAGGACAGGAGTTTTTTTTTGGTACCATAGATATTGTCTGGGCATTAACCAGTGGGCAGCCCTGGTTAGTAAATGCCTTGGGATATGAGGTCTGTTTTGAGATGAAAGAGGCGCATGATCGGAGCAGACCGATTACAATAGAGATGATCGAGCAGGCCAAGGAAAATATCATCCTGAGGAGAGATACCCACATTGATCAACTTGTTGATAAACTACATGAGGAAAGGGTTCGTCGGGTTATTGAACCTATCTTAGAAGGACTCAAAGAACCTGATGATATTCCAGCAGATGATCTATCATATACTATAGACCTAGGTTTAGTTACAGTCGATAAACAATTGCAGATAGCTAATCGGATATACCAAGAGGTTATCCCCAGGGAACTTACTTATAGTACCCAGGTTACCATCTCAGAACAGACCTCATGGTATGTCAATTCAAGCGGTAAATTGGATATGGATAAGCTCCTTAGTTCATTTCAGGAGTTTTTTCGGGAACATTCAGAGAGCTGGGTTGAGAGGTTTCAGTATAAAGAGGCAGGCCCACAATTATTATTACAGGCTTTTCTGCAAAGGATTGTTAATGGGGGTGGAAGGGTAGATCGGGAATACGGTCTTGGAACGAAAAGAACGGACATTCTCCTTATCTGGCCTTATAAAGGGGATGTTCAGAAAGTGGTGATTGAGCTTAAGGTGCTTTATAAATCATTAAGTGGGACTATTAACGAGGGTCTTAAACAAACGATAGGCTACACGGACAAGTGTGGTACGGATCAAGGTCATCTGGTCATTTTTGATAGGAGCAAAGGGAAGAGTTGGGAAGAAAAGATATTTAAACGGGTTGAGGAGTATCAAGGGAAGAAGATCACGGTCTGGGGGATGTAAAGGAACGACTGGGAGATAAGGGTATAACTTTTTTAGAAATTGACAGGATAATTTATTCAAAGTATACTTTCCTTAAAAATAGGAGGAGTGATAAAATGTCTAAAGTTACCGCAAAATATCAGTTTACAATTCCTCTGGAAATACGTGAGGAACTTGGAATAATTCCTGGGACAGAAATAAATATAACTAAAGAAGGGGATAAATATATCCTTGTTGTGGATGCTATTACTGAAATTAAAAAAAAATGGCAAGGGAGGTTTAAAAATTCTGTTACAACTGATGAATATATAGAGGAAGTTAGAGGAAAGATAGAATGAAGATTTGTGTAGATACAACGGTATTAATTGATATCCTTAAGGATGAATTTAGAGATTTTCAGGAAAAATTATATACTGCCCTGGCTAAAAAATATTTCTCAGATTTAGAAATATTGTAGCTGAGTAGGTGTCGATTTAATACGAATAAAGATAGAGCCCAAAGAAAAAGAACGAGTAAGATGTTAGGTACTGAGATTTCCCAAAAAATAGCAAAAAATTCTTTTTATAATTTTGTAGGTAAGATATGGAATTCATTAATAGCAATTATTTTAACTCCATACATCATTGGTAAGATTGGTACTTATAGATATGGAATATGGGCATTAGTTGGAGTAATAACAGGCTATACAGGATTTCTGGATTTTGGAGTAAGCGTTTCTTTTGTAAAGTATATCTCAGAATATCATACAAAAAAGGAGTATGAAGAACTAAATGCAGTAGTGAACACAGGTTTCTTATTCTATCTTGTCTTGGCGATTATTACTATATCGGCTTCTTATTTTTGTAAAGGGTTTATTGCTAATTTTTTTAAGATACCTAAAGATATGAAGAATGAAGCGGTTTTTGTATTTCTAGTAGGGATTTCTATCTTTTGTCTTTCAAATGCATTTAATATTTTTAAGGCTATCTTAGATGGATTACAAAGGATGGATCTAAACAATAAGGTAGATATCTTATTGAGTTTCCCAAGGGTAATCGGGGTTGTTTTTTTTTTTGGAGAGGGGGTATGGGTTAAGGGGTTTGATTATTAATAATGGCCTGCTTTTTTTACTAGGGACACCATTTGTTATATCCCTTGTTTATCAGATACTACCACAATTTCAATGGCGACCCATATTTTATACAAATTTTAAGACATTTATAAAACTTTTTAGGTTTGGGATAAAAATACAAATAAGTAAGATCGCTCAGGTTATTAGTTTCCAGGCAATTGACAAGTTGTTAATTGCCAGGTTGTTGAATATAGAATTAGTTGCTTTTTATGAATTAGGATCAAAGATAGTTAATGTAGTCAGGAATAACCTTCTTATCTTAATTAGCCCTTTTATTCCGGCAGCTTCAGAGATTGATGTCCATAAGGATAATAATTTATTATGGAAATTTTATCTTAGGGGGTCAAAATATCTTATCCTTATTAGTTGTCCAATAGTTATTTTTATAATCATAAATGCGCAATGGATAATGATTATGTGGATGGGAGAGGGATATGGTAAATCAGCAGTGATAATTCAGATTCTATTAATAGGATATTTTGCTAACTTAATTACAGGGGTAGCAAGCGCTTCTGCTCTGGGGATGGGAAAACCAGAGTTTGAGATGAAGAGTGGCAGTCTCCATG